>JAFYKS010000131.1 GCA_017537495.1 Bacillota bacterium
TGGCTTTCATCAATTGCTCCATCCAGGTTGCTGCTTACTGATACTGTGATATTTCCTTTATCATCTTCATCGATGATGTATGCAGCCCCGTCTGCTGCCGTAATAGTTTTCTTTTCACCTTCATCAACTCTCACTGGTGTGCCACCATCAACACTTACATTCACGTAATAATCGAATGCCTTATTCCCGTTTTCATCTGTTTTCTGAACCAGATCCAGTGGATCTTCTGGATTATCCGGATTCTGAATCATGACAGGCTCGTAAACTGTTTCTGCAGTCAGCTGCGAAGTTCCCTTTGCGGCAGTAAACACGAGAGTCTTTGCCTGCGGGTTATTTACATCATCCTGCTTTTCTTCCATGGTATATTTTGCAAAGTATCCGGTATAGGCAGCTTTAGGTACATACTGACCGTTTACTCCATCATAAGTGTAGCTGTATGTGCTGCCATCCACAGAAAGTGTAAGCACCTTTCCATTTGGCAGAGTAATATCTGCCGGACTGCTTTCAGTAACACTCACAATATATCTTGTCATATCTGCATATTCCAGTGTCTGCAGCTGGCTTACGCTGTTCACAGTTACGGTTGCTGCCGGATATTCTTTAAGGACATCAATTGTGATTGTCGCCTTGCCGAAGCTGTCCAGCACCGCTTTCACAGTCATACCATCAAAGTCTGTACCGTCAGTATCTTTACTGATATATAAAGGTTCAGACTTTTCATCACCCACTACAAAATAGAATGGAGTTTCATTGAGATAATATCCATCTCTTGTTTTCACTTCCTTCAGATAGTAAAGTCCTTCCGGAAGTTTAGACTTCATCAGTGCTCTGCCAAGGCCATCTACGGTAAGAACATCAATACATGTATCTTCTTCAAGAAGTTTATCACTACATGCAATCGGTTCTGCGTTATAGATTCCAAATACTGCTCCGCTGCCAGGGACATACTGGTCAGTGTTATATCCTGTTTCAAATACCTTGCGAAGGTCAATTTCAACACTAAATGCTTCATTTGCCGTGGTCACTCCGTCCCACACAATCCGTGTAGTCTGGTCTTTGTAATTCAGTTCTGCCAGTGCTGACCAGATACTGTCTGCAGTATTTCCTTCCGGAGCAGAAAGTTCTCTGACGATATACCTGCCAAGAGGCAGCGCGCTGGATACCGCAGTGCCATCTTCCCCTGTTGTGATTATTTCCACCAGGTCTGACAGTGCATAGCGTGTAGTCTTATCAACCCCATCCAGCATCATAACCCCAATACCGTTTCCTGCTGCAGACTGGCTACATACGATAGTCGCTGTATAGCCATCTGCGTAGGTTACAGCAAAAGGCCTGTCGGATGCCAGTGCCTCATCACCGGAAACATCTGCCGTCTGATTTGAAATCAGAGTAACGGTATAGTATACATCACTGTTCTTATCACCCTCATGACGTTCTGCTCTCACGGATACATTTGTCTGAAATTCCTGATAGAATACCGGGCTGTCCGGTGAAAGGGATGTAAACCAGTCTATGATTTCATCACCATATCTGATTGTTGGTACAACAGGGCTAAAGTTGCCATCCACTGCATCCATCGGAATGGTCATGATAGTTTTTGTCAGGCCGCCGTAGTAATACATTTCAGTGCGGATACCATCACCTTCCATGAAGTAAACCGGTGCTGCAGGTTCAGCAGCAGTAAAGATTGCCGCATTTCCTTCGGTAGTCTGGCTGTAGCCGATACCAAGAGAAATGGACGGAGTCACAGTAAAAGGACTGCTCACGATTGTCTCTGCTGTACTATTAAGTTTAGCTGCAGCTGCGGCTTCAATTCCATCCCAGGTCAGGCTGAAGCCTTCCTCATTTCCTGCGCTCTGGGTGTATGTCACTTTGTACTTCTGCACCAGCATCTTCTCAAAGTTGCCATCTGCCTGACAATGCTGCCAAGTAATGCCGTCTTCGAGGAGCACCATGAAGTCAGCTCCGTTGGTCACAATTGGATAAATTGGCTGTGGGTCTTCTACCGGATTTTCTCCGAGGGACCACACTGTAATATCTGTCCAGCCTTCCGGTACAGCGTACTGCGTGATATTTCCTGATTCATCACAGTGCACCCATTCCATAGTTCCTGCAGGTTCCGCAAACTGATGAGTTGCAAGTGTTCTATAGCTGCCATCAGTATTCTGGCAAATTGCAGATTGACCTTCTGCCGGATTTATGAGTGTAACTGAATTCTCCCATTCAAAATGAAGTTTAGATACCTTATCGGTTAAATCTGTGCCTTCTACAGGCACTTCACGTTCTTCGATTATCACGTCTTCTGCAGTCAGCTTGTATGGTTCATAAAACTTTGCCTGGAAGCGGCTGGCTCCGATATTTCCAAGTTCCCCTTCCCCGTCAGCTTCATATAAATCAGTCTGATTCCATACATCAAGAATGTTGCCAAAGGATGACTCATAGTTTGCTATCGGATTGACCCATGCATCACCAACCTGCGCCTGCGGATATGTAATATATTCATCCAGGCTTGGCAGGAAACCGGAAGCTGCAGAAGTCGTCTTGGTGATATTCACATCAGTTACATTCTGACCACCGGCTTTGTATTCCATGAGAATTTCCACATCATAGCGATAGTTCATTCCATTTTCAGAGGCCTCATAGACATAACTGTATGAAGTCGGTTTCTGTTCCGGTGTGGTGTAAACCCTGAGATACCTGTTATCCTCTGCCTTGTCACGCTCTCTTTTGAAGTAGAGCTTTGCACCACTTTCGTGGTCGTATGTTCCTTCTTCGTAAATGGCCCCATCGGAGTTGTTACCGGAATGGGTGCTTCGGTCAGTTGGGATTATGATAGCTTTATTGGTCAGGGAATCATAAATCACCGGGCCATCGTTGCCGTCATTCAGTTTGATATTTTCCGCAGCAAAGATGCCGAAGACCGCATCTTTAAGCTTTGCCAGTGTATACTGCGGAGTCCAAACCTTGATGCCGTTTTTCATAGATTCTACAAAACCGGTCAGCATCTCGCCTTCCTTTTCAATCTGAATTTTGCCCTTTACCTGATTGTTCGGCATGGCTACCGCCTGATAATACTTTTCGTATTCGCTGCCATTGAGATGGCCGTCCTGGTGTTCCACCTTGAAGGTATAGTAATTTGTGCCGCCTTCATCCACGTAGTATCCTTCCGGCAGCAGCCATTCTTCCAGCTGGTAAGTACCGAACTCCAGGTCATATGGAATGATAATTTCACCGTTTTCATCGCAGATAAAAGTGTAGTCCTTTTCTGTGGAGTTGATATCCGAAGCATTTGGCAGCAGTCTTCCGTAGTTTTCAGACTGAGTAGGGTCAGCCAGCAGGTGATTTCCCATGTAGCGGATATAGAATTTGGTGCCTTCCAAATCAACTGTCTTGCCGGTTTCTGCATCGGTCTTAATTACTTTGACTACATTCTCTTTCTTCTTGTCACGCAGGTTCCAGTCATACCTGTTGTCTTTCTCTGAATCATTTGGATAGTAACCATTGCTGTGTTCTCCGATGAACTGGTCAAAGGATTCCAACACGAAGGATGTATCATCAGCTGCTACTTCTTCTACGCGGTAGCTTCCATATGGGATATCGTAAATGTAGTTGCAGCCAGTAGTTCCCACAGTCATGTCAGTTACAGCATTGTCAGTACCTGATGTATCGCGGACTACTCTGTAGATACGGGTTCCGGATGCATCAAGACCTTCTTCTGCAAAACTGATATATGCATGGTCTTCCCATCCACCGGAGTTCAGATACATCTTCCATTTTGAGTTTTTAGATTTGGTCTGCGCACCGGAGCTGCCTTCTTCGCTGAACACATCCTCTGATTCATTGGATTTTGAGAGGAACAGGCGTCCACGGTAGCAATCATTGATAAAAACATCTTCATCGTATTCCAGAGTATCTTCAAGTCCGTCTATTGTGCCATTGGCATTTCCATCAGACCAGGTGACTTCATACTGAATTTCAGTCCAGTTTTCCGGGTTATCCATGCAAGTTCTGGAGTCGTTTGTTACGGCATAGTAACTTGCTGTATAGGTACGTTCTCCACTGTCCGGCTGGATAAAGCGTCCATCTGGGCGAGTTTCTACAATACGGTAAGACACTTCTGCGGTCCACTAACA
>JAFYKS010000132.1 GCA_017537495.1 Bacillota bacterium
CCTATGACCCTCTGCTTGTAAGGCAGATGCTCTCCCAGCTGAGCTATGCGCCCATTTTTAATGGTAGCGGCGAGTGGAGTCGAACCACCGACCTTCCGGGTATGAACCGGACGCTCTAGCCAACTAAGCTACACCGCCATACATTGTATCACCGCGCCCTTGCGTCATCAGCGACACAACATATATTATTATACACGAATTTAAGAAAAATGCAAGTACTTTTTTAAACTTTTTTCTATTTTTTTCATCTTTTTTCGTCAATTAATATAATATCCAGTATTTTCAATGGTTTCAGCCATCAGAAATATCGAATCCATACCATTACAGTGGAAATTCCCAATACAATTACGCTTGCCGGAACCATATAAAGGCAATATTTTCCCCAGCTGATCGGATAACCTTCACGTGCCGCAACCGAAGTCCCCACTACATTAGCAGAAGCACCGATTGGAGTAGCACTGCCGCCTATATCTGTGCCGATGGCCAGCGACCATGCCAGAACAGAAAGATCGACTCCCTGCAGAGATGCCAGACTGCGGATAACAGGTATCATGGTGGCCGCAAAAGGAATATTATCTACGAATGCACTTGCCAGGCCTGACAGCCAGATGATAATCACAATAATTACCATGGAATTTCCACCGCTGATCCGTTCAATCAGAGCGGCCAGCAGTTCCAGTGTTCCCGTTTCTTCCAGGCCTCCGACTACAATAAAGAGCCCGACGAAAAACAGAAGTGTCTTATAATCTACCCTCTTCATCAGTTTCAAACCGCTTTTGCCGGCAGCAGCCAGCGAAAGCAATCCGATTATCACACCGATGGCAGCAACAGTCAGTCCGGTCAGGGAATGGGTAACCAGCATCAGAACCGCTAGAGCAAAGATGCCGCAGCCTTTGAGAAAGCATTTTCTGTCTGTTATAACAAAGGCTGGCGCATGCTGTGCGGATATAGCCGCACTGGCAGCTTCAGTACCGTTTCCACCTTTCAGTTCCCCGCGGAAGCACAGATAAAAATAAATAATGACAAATATAAGTGATATTCCCGCAATCACTCCGGTGTTCAACAGAAAATCCCCAAAGGAATACCCCAGTGATGTACCGATAATAATATTTGGCGGGTCACCGCACATGGTTGCAGAACCTCCAAGATTAGCACAGAAGATTTCAGCCAGAATCACGGGTACAGGATTGAACTGAAGTACTTTGCCAAGTTCCACAGTTACAGCCGCCAGGAACAGAATTACAGTAATACTGTCTATAAACATGGAAAGTACAGCAGATACAATCATGAATGCAATCAGAACACGTACCGGCTGAAACCGGACCAGTTTGGCAATGGTCATGCACAGCCAGCTGAAAAAGCCTGCATCCGCCAGTCCTTCTACCATAATCATCATGCCCGCAATAAATACAATTGTAGCCCAGTTAATGCCGCTGGCCGCAGCAGTCTCTCCACTATGATACCAGAACTCGGTGGTAAAAATCTGTCCCAGATTCAGAACCCGTATTGCTGCTTCAGGATTCCGCATGCAGACACCAAAAACGAGCACCAATGTGCTTCCGCCGGCAAGCAGCGTCACAAGATGGCGCTCGAATTTATCCCATATTACAAACAGGAACATAATAAGAAAAATAGATGCTGATGCAATCTGTGCTGCCATAAAATTCACCTCCTGAGACCCCATATTTCGTATAGGATCCTGATGAAGGTGATTATATCATCAAAATATGTCGAATTCAGCAGTCTGTAAGGTTCTTTAACGGGCCGTTAACGGAAACGCCGGCATTTCTTTGCACTCTGTTTGCGGTACATTAGCAGGACATTGGCAGTATATTAGCACAGTCTTGGCAGTCCGGTTCCACCTGCGTTCTTACAGAATGGAGATCAGCTTGCCCACCAGATAATCGCTGCGGATCATGGACAGATTGTTCATGAATATCAGGTCGTCCGCCCCCTTGTCCGCCGCAAAGGCTGTAAGGTCTCCCTTCCAGTAGCGGTAATCGATGACATAGATTCTGGAATAGTGATCCACAAGAAACGGAACCAGCGCATTGCCAAAGGATTCCTTCACTACCACGCACCGCGGTCCGTCTTCCAGCTCTTCATTTTTTATTACAGTATAAGGATTATCCCCTGCGATAAAGGTGCTGTACTTCATGGAAGAGCCGTAATCATTTACATTCCAGATGATCTTCCAGTCATTGGTCCTGCCCTCTGTGGTTGTGTACGTCAGAGATGTATTCTTACTCACCGGATAGTAAGCACGAACTGTATCCGGATGTTCTTTCAGCGCTGGATTTTCTCCGGTATCCTTATAGAAGGAACCTACAAAACCTTCAAAATCCACACTTTTCCGCTCTTCCCGGCTGATCGGCTCAAACCCCATCTCATGGCAAAGTTCTTCGTATGCATAGTAGGCCCCATCCGCCGTCCAGTGATGGTCTGTACGGAAATATATGTACTCGTCACGATGCTTCATCAGGTTCACATACGGATTCACCACCGTAACATTCTCATTCATTTTTTCGGTCAGCTTCTTCAGAGCATTTTTCTGGCTGCTGCTCGGAATCTCTCCATAAAGATCATTTGGGAGCGTAATTCCGGAGCTTAATGGTATCATCACACTGATGACACGCGTCTGTCCGTCCAGTGAATCTGCCGCAGAATTCACTGCAGCCGCGTACTTATCACCCACACTGGAGGAATAGGAATACAGTTCATAAGCGGTATCCCCCACTGCGATAACATTTCCGTAATCCTTCAGTTCCCCCTTCATTTCAATCCGTGGGTACTTTGATTCCTTCACAGGCTCCTCAGTTTTTTCCTCTTCCGCAGACACTTCTTCCCCGGTATCTTCCGGCTGTACTTCAGCATCCTGCTCTGCGGTGCCTTCCTTCTCATCGCCAACCCCTGCCGAAGCAAAATAGCCGTCAACGAAAGATTTTGCCGTTTCATCCGATGTGATGCAGAGCACGACGCAGTTTCCCTTCTGCACCACCACAGCCCGGTCGATTTTGGCTGCCTCCTGCGGAATATAGTCTTCAAAAGAGTGCTTCAGATCATCCGTATAACCCTTCAGCTCCTCCAGGATTTTTTCCGCAGC
>JAFYKS010000133.1 GCA_017537495.1 Bacillota bacterium
ACACGAACCGGTGGCCCTGATTACTATGGTCAACGAAGATTCTGACCGGACCTTTTTTCACGGTGCAGATTTGAACATGCTTCAGGCATACGCAGAAGCTTTGGAAATCCCCATTCTGATTACGAAAGCCTCCGGCGGCCAGTATCATCTGGAAATGGAAAAGAGCCTGAGAGAAGCTGTTTTGCTGGGTGCGGAAACAGCCTGTTTCGGCGACATTGATATTGAGGATAACCGCGCATGGTGTGAAGAACGGTGCCGGAATGCGGGTATCAAGCCAGTCTTTCCGTTGTGGCACAACGACCGCACCGACAACGTTTATGAACTGATTCACCTGGGCTACCGGTGTGTCATCAAGTCCATAAATAATACACTGCTCCCGAAGGACCTTCTCGGCAAAATCATCGATGTCGAGACAGTAGCCATCATGAAGGACTTCGGCATTGACATCTGCGGGGGAAACGGTGAATATCACACACTGGCGGTGGATGGGCCGGTGTTCCACAAACCGCTTCCATACCGTACCGGAGAAATTCTGGACTTCGGTGCATTTTCGGTGATTGATATCATTACGGAAGAGATATGACAAGGAGAGGCTTACCATGTATGGTCTTTTAAGTGAAATATTATCGGATAAGAAAGACGGCGCAGTATTTTCGTGTTTTGGAATCTGGCACCTCGCCTGTCTGTTTGTGGTGATGGTTGTACTTACCGCTGTCGTATTCCATGTAAAAAAGTATGGCGCAGAAGAACGTCAGAAGCTCAATTCTTACTTCATAAACTGTGCTTTCGGCTTATATATCGCTGATTTCTTTCTGATGCCTTTCGCTTACGGTGAAATTGATATCGAAAAACTGCCGTTTCATGCATGTACGGCCATGTGTGTCATGTGCTTTCTGAGCGGACACAATGGTTTCTTAGGAAAGTTCCGGCTGCAGTTTGCTATGCTGGGGCTTGTTTCAAACCTGGTGGATCTGATTTATCCTGCCGGATTGATGTGGTATCAGGTTCATCCCCTTTCCTACCGGGTGATTCAGACGCTGCTATTCCACGGCCTTATGACGGGATACGGACTGCTGGTGCTACTGGTTGAGGATAACAAAAGAGAATGGAAGAAAGATCTAGCCGTCATCACTACCATGACCGCGTGGGCACTCCTGGGAAATACCCTGTATAACGGATATGCCTGGGGCAAAACCCACTTCTTCAACTGGTTTTTCGTAGTATGGGATCCGTTTTATATTCTGCCGGAACAGATTTCGCCGATAATCATGCCGTTTCTGAATATAGTGCTGTTTATGGCTGTGGAGACGTTGTTGTATAAAATTTGCTGTGATAAATAATGTTTCATAAAAAAACCAGGCTCGCAGTGCAATGTCATCAAGTTAAGATGACATTGCACTGCGAGCCTGGTTTACTCTTCTTCAAAAATTTCACTTTCCACCCGGATAACCTCATCCACCGGAATCTCCGTACCGTCTGCCAGTACAATCTGCCGCAGGTACTGGTCGATTTTTTTTACTGGACCGCTGGCGGTCACGTACTCACCGCCCTCTTTCAGCAGGTCCGGCACGAACCAGGTCACTGCAACTGCAGACCGTTCCTCCACTGGCCGTCCCACAGCATTCCAGGCTTCCACACAGCCCACCAGATACTGCAGCCTCCCCCGCAAAATCTCTTTCTCATACTCATCCAGTTCCACCCGGGTTCCTGTCAGCCGGGCTGTTTCCTTCACTGCTTCCCCATGGCCTGTCAGAGCCGCAAAAGGAGAAAACTGTGCCGCCCGCTCATACAGGGACATGGGCGGATGCTTCCTGGACACAGGATGCGGCAAGTTTATAATATCATCATATTTGTCTGTAAATCTCCGCTGACTCACTGCCGCAGTCCTCCTTTCTTCACGGTCGGGTTCTTTATGCCCTGTGACCGCCAATCTGTTTATTTCTCTGCATTGCTGTGGCACCTTCCTCCAGGTTAGCCCCTTTCAGCACGGCGTTCTTTCCGAATTTCTGTTTGATGGCCAGAAGTGCTTCCTGCATGCGGCGCTCCTCTTCCAGCTCCGCGTCTTCCTTCTCCCGCCGGGCATCTTCTGCCGCATAATCCGTAAACATATCCAACTGCTCTCCTGCAGCCGCACCTCCGCCAAAGACGAATCCGCCGCTTCCGCTCTGCTCTTCTGCCGTCTGATATTCCCCGCCGTAAGCCCGTACAGCCGCCTGCGCTCCGGCTTCCGTCACCACGTGACCAGCCACAATATTAACCCTGCGCACCAGCAGGCTCGGATCC
>JAFYKS010000134.1 GCA_017537495.1 Bacillota bacterium
AATCTCTGATGCGGCCGGAGAATTCTATGACAGAAGATTCTAAAATATAAAATAGTTTTAAAAAAATTTCGAAATCATGTAACCTTTTGGGCTTGAAAATTGATTATATTACAGAAAGTTCGAACAACAGAAATAATCAAAATTAACATAAAGCCAACAAATATAAAGTGAAATGATGATGTGTCAAGAGGAGGATTTCGAGATGAAAAACTTAGTACCTATTTTATTAATTGCTGCAGTATGCTTTATTTTTACAGCTTGCGGCGCATAAGTTAAAGCTAACTATCTGTAACTTTCATAAACAGACGAATCTGCTTTCTGTGGGAGCAATCCTGCAGAAAGCAGATTTTTTTATTGTCATAAAACCTTGTCCACTTCATAGAATTAGATATCAGATGAAAAAGAAAAGGGTGGGGCCATGAATACCTTTTATCAGATTACCTGCAAAATGCCATCACGGATTGAAGAAGTGCTGAACAAACTTACTGAAACGGAGATAAACAGAACAGAAGAAATCAGGTTCCGAACGGGGCAGATGATACTGGTACGGTGCGGATGTACCCAGAAAAAACTTGATTACATTATTACGAATAAAGATCTGCAGCAGATTTTGAATAATTTAATACAATTTTCCTATTATGCTTATGAGGAGGACATGGCACGTGGTTTTGTTACAATTGAAGGGGGTCACCGGATTGGAATCTGCGGCCGTACAGTCATCAGAGATGGCCAGCCTGCAGTGATGAAAGAAATCAGTTCATTAAACATCCGATTTGCCAGGGAGATTCCTGGCTGCAGCAGAAAGGTAATGCCGGAAATACTTCAGGGTAAAAAAATCTGCAGCACACTGATTATATCGCCTCCCGGATGCGGAAAAACCACATTGCTCAGGGATATCGCAAGGGTACTTTCTGAAAACGGTATTCAGACTGCGGTCTGTGATGAACGATCCGAAATTGCAGGTATGTATCAGGGGAAAAGCGGATTTCATCTTGGACCTTGCTGTGATGTTCTGGATGGATGTGATAAATCCTTGGGAATTCCCATGCTGATCCGTTCCATGGCTCCGCAGGTCATAATCACAGACGAAATCGGAAAATCATCTGATGTTCCGGCAGTCATGCAGTGTATGGCTTCCGGCGTATCTCTGATAACATCGATTCACGGATCATCCTTTCAGGATGTACAGCGTTCTTCCATAGGAAATCTGGCAGATCAGGGAGTATTTCAGACGCTGATTTACCTTACAGGCCAGGGCGGCCCCGGAACCATAAAGGAGGTAATCCATCATGCTTAAATTAGTTGGACTGCTGTGTATGATTGCTGGCCTTGGACTGTCCGGAATATTAAAAGCAGAAGAATTAAAATCCAGAATCAGACTTTTGGAAGATGCTCAGTATATGCTTCTTAATCTGAAAAGCCAGATGTGTTATTTCAGAGAACCGCTGCAGATTCTGCTTGAGAAAATTGCCAAAACAGCCGATTCCAGAGCTTTTTTAATGCTGAATGAATGTGCACTCGAACTTAGCGATAAAAGCGGCGATATAGGGCAAATTTGGACCGAAAACACGGTTCGAACCTACGGAAGGACTTCACTTACACAAGAAGATATGGATATCATCGTACAGGTTGGCACATATCTGGGACAGACAGATTTTGCGGGACATCAGATACAGTTTGAATGTACAGAAGAACGGCTGCGTCAGCAGATTCATCAGGCTCGGGAAACAGAACGGCTGAAAAGCCCCATGTATCGAAAAATAGGTTTTATCGGCGGTGCTGCCATAGCACTGATTATTCTTTAATGAGATAAATCAGGAGGAATCATATGAGTTTTGATGTGGAAATACTCTTTAAAATTGCAGCAATCGGGATTGCAATTGCATTGCTGAATCAGATTCTGGTAAAAGCAGGCAGGGAGGAACAGGCTATGATGGTCAGCCTGGCAGGCGTGATAATTGTACTGGCTATTATTATAAACATGCTGACAGAGTTTTTTGAGACAATCAGGACCTTTGTAACATGGTAATTCTGAAAATCTGCGCACTGGCAGTTACAGCGGTCATAATTATATCCCTCATAAAAAATTACAAACCGGAGCTGGCTGTGGAAGCAGTGCTGGCATCAAGTCTGATCCTGCTTTTTTATATTGTGGGAAGTATACAGTACAGTTTCGAAAGTCTGAATGATCTCTACCAGAATATAGCAGCGGGGAAAACCTATTTTCCTGTTATAGTGAAATGTCTTGGTATTGCATATCTGACTGAATTTACAGCAGCACTGTGCGAAGATGCGGGAGAAAAATCCATCGCAGGAAAAGTGGAACTGGCAGGGAAACTAGCTGTGTTTTTTATCGCTTTGCCTGTATTTTCCTCCTTAATCGAAATGCTGAACCATCTGCTCTGAAACTCTGAAGAGATGCTGAGGAAATACAATGGATTATGAAGCAATCGTGAAAGAACAGATGAATAATGTTCTGGAAGGGGAAGACTTCGGAACTGTAACGGACGAAGCATACCGCCTTTCTGAAGGACTGTCCGACCCATTTACACTGGAGAATATTCTTAATTCGACACTGCAGGGAGAAAGTATATTTCACGGCAGTCAGATAATCGATACTTTTTCAGATCTCATGCTCTATGAAATACAGAATGCTCTGACCGCGGCTGCCGAAATTATCAGTATCTGTATCATAATGGGGCTGATGAAAAGCCTTGCCGAAAGTTTTAAAACAAAAGGAGCAGCCCAGCTTACTGTAATGGTCTGCGTGATGGTAATCATGGGAATCAGTCTGAACAGTTTTAAATTGTCGTTTCAGCTGGTGATGGATACCGTATCTGCAATGGTTTACACCATGGAAATTCTGCTTCCTGTCCTGATTGGAATTCTTCTTGCGACCGGTGCGGCAGTTTCCGGAACCATACTGAGTCCTTTGATTATCGGTGCTGCAGCTGGTTTTGCTGTGATTATGAAAAACCTGGTACTTCCTGCACTGTTTCTTTCCGGTGCATTAAGTCTGATCAACTGTTTAACGGAAAAGGATTATGTAAACAAACTGGCAAAACTGCTTCGTTCTGCTGCTGTATTCCTGACCGGACTGATTCTTACGGTTTTAACCGGTATCATTACATTACAGGGGCTTCTGACTGAAACAGCAGACGGTCTTCTGATCAGTACTGCAAAATATTCCATCAGCAGTTTTATACCGATAGTGGGAGGTTTTGCTTCGGATACCGTTGAACTTTTTCTGCGGTGTATGGGATCCATAAAAAGTGTGATTGGTGTATTTGGTATTCTGACGCTGATTATGATGATGGCAGTTCCTCTGCTGAAGGTAGTTCTGATTGGTGCAGTATATAAGCTGGCGTCGGCACTTTCTGAACCTGTAACCGATTCAAAAATTGCTGACGGAATCAATGATATGGGAAGCTGCATGATTGCCATGGCATCCATTCTCTTCTTTACATCGCTGCTTTTTATTATATTTATATCAGTAATTATGGGAATCGGAGGTGCTACATGAGTGATTTGTATATCTGGATCAGGGATATACTGGTGATCATTATATCACTCAGTTTTTTTCAGATTCTGATTCCGGATTCTTCTATGGCAAAATATCTGCGCTACATTTTCAGCCTTGTAATTCTGGCTGTAATCCTGGAACCGGTAATTCAGCTTCTGAATGGGTTATAATTTCAGGATATGGTCATATAAATAGGAGTGAGCAATATGTTTGATAAAACAGGTAAAGATGCCTGGATAAAACTGATTGGTGTACTGCTTGCATTGTCTGCTGCTATCATGGTACTGAGCATATTTACTTCCGATAATGATGGGCGGCGGCAGATTGTAGATGGAGACGGAGGCCGCGAAGAGCAGCTTTGCAATGTTCTTTCGTCCATTGAGGGCGCCGGTCAGGTTGAAGTCATGCTGGAATATGACAGCCGAAGCAAAGTAACAGGCGCCATTATTCTTGCTGAAGGTGCAACCAGTACCATAGTCAAAAACAATCTGACCAATGGTGTGGCAACACTGTACAGCATACCGGTTTCCAGCGTTATTGTGTTTGAAAAAAGTTATGATGAAAATCATTCATAAGGAGGAATTGGTTTGGAAATTAAAAGAAAGCATTTCAGCTATAAGGACATTCTGTACAAAAGCGGAAGAGCAGTATCGTTGGCTCTGATCATCATGTTTGGTGCAGGACTGGCGCTGACTTCATCCTGGCAGTCAGAAATACCGGTGCATGACGGAGATGTACTTGTAGACAGTCTGAACATTTCTGAAGCCGGTGCTTCCGGCTCAGATAAAGAGGGGACATTCGAAGAGCGCCGTGCTGCGCTGGAGCTGGAACGGAATAAACTGATTTCGTCGCTGGATTCCACCATAAACCACAGCGACAACGATGCCGAAAAAAAGAAAGCATCCTCTGAAAAAGAACGGATTATGAACGCAATGGAAACAGAACTTGCGGTTGAAAGTTTAATAGAAACGAAAAATCTTCCGGATTCTTTTGTCATGATTACGGAAAGCAGTGTCAATGTAACCGTAGATAAACAGGAACTCGATACGAATACTGTTGCGAAAATATGTGACATTGTCATGCGCGAAACAGGCAAAACTGCAGACCGTATCATCATTCAGAGTATGTACTGATAATACGAATAATCATTGAATATGTACACATTTTCTGTTATAATAGATGCTGAGATTATAGGCTCGAGGTGATATTATGGCAGGATTGAACAATGACAAACAGACCGTAAAAGTATCCGAAGAAGTTGTCAGCATGATTGCTGCCAAAGCTGCTCTCCGGGTTCCCGGTGTCAGCCGTCTCAGCGGTGAATTTGCGGATAAAGTAACCCGAAAATTTCTGGGGAGAGACAATATCGCCCGTGGAATCAGCATATCCAAGGAAGAAGAAGGACTGGGCATCGATATCTACCTGAATGTGGAGTTTGGTGCGAAAATCCCGGATCTGGCCTGGGAAGTGCAGAGTTCAGTAAAAGAAGCGGTAGAATCGGTAACCGGTCTTAAGGTACAGATGGTAAACATCCACGTAGAAGGTGTGAATCTGCCGAAAAATGTACCGCAGGAAGATTTGATTTTATAATTAACGACAGGATAAGGAAGCGACATGAACAGAAAAGAAGCAAGAGAATTCGTAATGCAGTGCGTATTTCAGATGGAAGCTCAGCAGGATTTTGAAGCTCCGGATATTGAAAAGTACATTTCCAGAGCTGATCTGGGAGACCAGAAGGGATATGTTGAAAATCTGCTGAAAACCGTTTCTGCAAACATCGAAGACATCAATACAAAGATTGACAGCTGCAGTGAAGGTTGGCCTCACCGCAGAATGGCAAAAATGGATCTGGCTATCATCCGTGTAGCAGCTGCGGAATTATTATATGACCAGCATATGCCAAAAGCAGTGGCTATTAATGAAGCAGTAAACCTGGCTAAGATTTATGGTACTGACCAGTCTGCCAAGTTTGTAAACGCTGTACTGGGGAAATTTTAATGAAAAAAAATCTGTCTGTTGGTATTGATACCAGCAACTACAAAACATCGGCGGCCGTTGTGGATGAAAATGGAGAAATCCTGTTTAATCATCAGCAGCTTCTGAATGTAAAAAAAGGTGAGAGAGGGCTGAGACAATCGGAAGCTCTCTTTCAGCATGTTCAGAATCTGCCGTCTGTTTTTGAAGAGCTTTTTAAGACAGAAATGCCTGACGGAGGCGGTCTGATCCGTGATTATATCGGAGCAGTTTCCGTATCCACACGTCCGCGTCCCGTGGAAGGGTCCTATATGCCGGTCTTTACAGCAGGTCACGGATATGCCCGTGCACTGGCTGCCGGACTTGGTGTTCCTCTGTATGAGTTTTCTCATCAGGAAGGACATATTGAAGCCATCCGCCATTACTCAGAACTTCGGGATGTAAATCCACTGATCTGTTTCCATTTTTCCGGTGGAACTACAGAAGCAATTCTGGTAAACGGCGATTATTCTGAAATTGTAGGCGGATCCAAAGACCTTGCATACGGTCAGGT
>JAFYKS010000135.1 GCA_017537495.1 Bacillota bacterium
CAAGCCGCAAAACACGCAAAGTCGGCCTTGGCATCCCTTTCTTCAAAATGGCTGCAGAACTGACCGGCGGCAGTTTTCACATGGACAGCCGGGTTGGTGCCGGCACTTCCACTACTGCGGTTTTCGGACTTTCTTCCATCGACCGTATGCCCCTCGGAAACATTGCCGATACCATGAGTGCTCTGATTGGGCCGAATCCTGATATTGATTTTCTGCTGACCATGGAACAGGACAGCCGCGGATTCATCATGGATACCCGCGCATTCCGGGAAGTTCTGGGTCCGGAAATTCCGCTCTCGGAGCCTCAGGTGCTCAATTACATTGAAGACTATATCAGAGAGAATACAGAGTCCTGCGGTATAAAAATATAAAATTTTTCACTGAATTTGTTTACGAAAACAAATTTCGTCTCGTTTATTTGTTATTATACAACATATTTCCACCTTTTTTACTTTACTGTATCATCGAATTTTGGTATAGTAAATTTGATATGTTTCTTTCAGTATGATAAAAACATTTACGAAAAGATAGATTTTAAAGACAGGAGGTTTTGAAATTGGCTAAGAAAAAAACCACCGTACCGTTTCAGGGTACAGCTGAGCAGGAAGAAAAGCTGAAAGCACTGATTGCTGAATATAAAGAAATTCCCGGTGCATTGATGCCGGTTCTTCAGCAGGCTCAAGGCATTTACGGCTACCTGCCTATCGAAGTGCAGCAGATGATTGCCGAAGGACTGAACATTCCGCTGGCAGAAGTATACGGCGTTGTGACCTTCTACTCTCAGTTCACACTGAATCCGAAGGGCAAGTATGAAATTTCCGTATGCATGGGTACTGCATGTTATGTAAAAGGAGCCGGAGACCTGATTGACAGAATCACACACATTCTGGGAATCGAACCCGGTGAGGTCACTCCGGACGGAAAGTTCTCCCTGACCAATACACGCTGCATCGGCGCATGCGGCCTGGCTCCGGTTATGACCGTTAACGATGATGTTTACGGCCGTCTGAAGCCGGAAGATATCGACGGCATTCTCAGAAAGTATATGAACGAAGAATAAATAATTAGGGGGTTATACATATGAAATCTCTTGCTGAACTGGCAGCTCTGAGAGAGCAGATGAAAGCCAGCATGAATATGCGTCACGAAGACAGCGATAAAATCCGCGTCGTAGTAGGCATGGCAACCTGCGGTATCGCAGCGGGAGCACGTCCTGTTCTGGGTGCATTCGTAGATGAAATCGCCAAGCGCAATCTGAACAATATCACTGTAACACAGACCGGATGCATCGGTATCTGTAAGTATGAACCTGTGGTGGAAGTATATGTTCCGGGACAGGAAAAAGTAACTTATGTAAAGATGACTGCCGAAAAGGCAGTGCGTGTGGTAGCAGAACATCTGGTAAACAACCAGGTGGTAACTGAACTGACCATCGGCGCTGCACAGACTGAATAAAGGAGGTCCACTTATGCATATGGTTCGAGCACATATTCTGGTCTGCGGCGGTACCGGCTGCACCTCATCCCACTCCCAGCAGATCATCGAGGCCCTGGAAACTCAGCTTGCAGAGCATGGCCTCGGAAATGAAATCAAAGTAATCAAGACCGGCTGCTTCGGTCTCTGCGAACGCGGCCCGATTATGATTGTATATCCGGAAGGCGTATTCTACTCCAGAGTTACAGCCGATGACGTTCCGGAAATCGTGGAAGAACATATTTTGAAGGGCAGAATCGTAAAGCGCCTGCTTTATCAGGATACTGCAAGCCACGACACTATCCAGAGCCTGAACAAGACCAAGTTCTATGAAAAGCAGCACAGAGTAGCACTGAGAAACTGCGGTGTCATCAATCCGGAAGACATCATGGAATACATTGCAGTGGACGGTTACGAAGCTCTCGGCCGTGTCCTCACCGGTATGACTCCACAGGAAGTTGTGGATATCGTCAAAGCTTCCGGTCTCCGCGGTCGCGGCGGTGCAGGCTTCCCTACCGGTATGAAGTGGCAATTTGCTATTGGCGATGCCCCAGTGAATTACGTATGCTGCAACGCTGACGAAGGTGACCCGGGTGCATTCATGGACCGTTCCGTTCTGGAAGGTGACCCACACGTTGTTCTGGAAGCCATGACCATTGCAGGTTATGCGATTGGAGCACATCAGGGCTATATCTACGTTCGTGCAGAATATCCTATCGCAATTCACCGTCTGCAGATTGCCATCCAGCAGTCCAGAGAACTGGGCTTCCTGGGCAAGGATATCTTCGGTTCCGGCTTCGATTTTGATATCGAACTGAGACTGGGTTCCGGCGCATTCGTATGCGGCGAAGAAACGGCACTGATGACCTCCATCGAAGGCCACAGAGGCGAACCTCGCCCTCGTCCGCCGTTCCCTGCAGTCAAGGGTCTCTTTGCAGTTCCAACCATCCTGAATAACGTAGAAACTTACGCTAACATTCCGCAGATTATCTTAAAGGGTGCTGACTGGTTCGCATCCATGGGTACTGAAAAATCCAAGGGCACCAAGGTATTCTGTCTGGTTGGCAAAATCAATAATACCGGTCTGGTGGAAATCCCGATGGGCACCACTCTCCGTGAAGTTGTAGAAGAAATCGGCGGCGGAGTACCTAACGGAAAGAAGTTCAAGGCGGCACAGACCGGCGGTCCTTCCGGCGGCTGTATCCCTGCGGAACTGATCGATACACCGATCGACTATGAAAATCTGGCAGCTGTAGGTACCATGATGGGTTCCGGCGGTCTGATTGTCATGGACGAAGATACCTGTATGGTTGACATCGCCAAGTTCTTCCTGGAGTTCACAGTGGACGAATCCTGCGGTAAGTGTACTGCCTGCCGTATCGGTACCAAGCGTCTGCTGGAAATGCTGGAAAAGATTACCAATGGCGAAGGTACGCTCCAGCTGCTGGATGACATGGAAGAGCTGGCTTACGATATCAAGGCCAACTCCCTCTGCGCACTGGGCCAGACCGCACCAAATCCGGTTCTGTCCACCATGCGTTACTTCCGCGATGAATATGAAGCACACGTGGTTGATAAGAGATGTCCTGCGGGCGTCTGCAAACAGCTGCTGGCATACAAGATCATTCCTGAAAAGTGCAGAGGCTGTACTGCCTGCGCAAGAGTCTGCGCGGTAAATGCAATCTCCGGCGAAGTGAAGAAGCCACACGTGATCGATACAGAAAAGTGTATCAAGTGCGGAGCCTGCCAGCTGACCTGCAAGTTCGATGCAATTGTGAAGGGTTAAGGAAAGGAGCTGAATATCGTGAGCATGGTTAAACTTACAATTAACGGGATGCCCGTAGAAGTTCCGGCCGGAAGCACCGTCCTGGAGGCGGCAAGAGCAGCCGGTGTCCGTATCCCGACATTATGTTACTTAAAAGATATCAATGAAATCGGCGCATGCCGTATGTGCCTGGTTGAAGTGAAGGGAGCCCGTTCCCTGGTTACCTCCTGTGTGCATCCTGCTGCAGAAGGCATGGAAGTCTTCACCAACACACCAGCAGTACAGCGTTCCCACAAGGCGA
>JAFYKS010000136.1 GCA_017537495.1 Bacillota bacterium
CCGATAATCAGGTTGTAGGTTCCGTCATCACTGAGCTTGATGGTTGCAGAACCCACGTCTACAAAGTCAATACAGGAACCCTGCATTGCCATGGCTACGCCGGCAGCACGGACTTTGCCGTTACCCATGTCGCGTACCGGATAACGGTTTTCCCAGTCAAACATTTCGCGGCAGTGCTGCATGCAGCGATCCAGAGCACAGGCTTCTGCAATCTGACCGTAGTATGCCGGCATCAGCATGCCTTCTTTCAGCATGTTTTGATCACGGAGTACAGTAGGGTCCATATTCAGATGTTCTGCCAGTTCATTCACGATGCTTTCCATCGCGAAAATACCCTGAGTTGCACCGTAGCCGCGGTATGCGCCGGAGGCCTGATGATTGGTGTAAACTACATCAAACTTGAAACGGTGAGCTTCCAGACCGCCTGTGTAAAGCGGCAGGGATTTATGTGCAGACAGGCCTACAGTAGTAGGTCCGTGTTCACCATAGGCACCGGTATTGGAGAGAGTGTAGAAGTCAACGGCACGGATTTTGCCGTCGTTCATTGCACCCAGACGTACGGTAATTTCCATTTCATGACGCGGAGAACCTGCAATCTGTGCTTCTTCACGGGTATATGTAATGCGTGCAGGGCGTCCGGTCTTCATGGTAACGAAAGCCGGATATACTTCGCAGACCGCTGTCTGCTTGGCACCGAAGCCGCCGCCGATACGAGGCTTTTCTACACGGATTTTGCTCTTAGGAATGCCCAGCGCTGCGGAAAGAATACGGCGTGTATGGAAAACAATCTGCGTGGAAGAAATCACATGCAGACGACCGTAACGGTCAAGACTGGTATAAGTGGTGAAGGTTTCCATCATAGTCTGATTGAAAGCCTTAGTGTGATAGGTTCTCTCCAGAAGGATATCACAGTCCTCCAGGATTTCATCCACATCTCCATGAAATTCACAGTCGGAGGCTACCAGATTTCTCTTTGGATCTCCACCGACCTGAACCGGAGGGAACCAGTCGTCTTCCGGATGTACCAGAGCAGGGTTGTCCAAAGCGGTACGGAAGTCAAGAACTGCATCCAGAATCTCATATTCCACCTTGATCATGCGCATTGCTTTCAGTGCAGCTTTTTCATCCTCAGCCGCGATGATTGCAACTGCGTCTCCGGCGAAACGCACATGACGGTCCAGAATCAGACGGTCATAAGGGGACATTTCCGGATAAGTCTGGCCTGCGATGGCAAAACGGTTCTTAGGTACATCTTCCCAGGTATAGATATCCACAACGCCAGGCACTTTTTTCGCTGTATCGGTCTTAATGGACTTTACGATAGCGTTGGCATGAGGGCTGCGGAGGATTTTTACGATGAGGGCATCATCCGGTGTAACATCTGCAGTATATACAGGCTTGCCGTGGAGCAGCTGCATGGAGTCCTTCTTACGGAAGGATTTGTTTACTGCCTTATATTCTCTGTGTTTTTTCTGTTCCATAGCTGCCTCCTTATGCTTTGCGGGATTCCAGGAAAGTACGGATACCGCGCAGCTGTCCTTCGTAACCGGAGCAGCGGCACAGGTTTCCTGCCAGGAATGCGCGGATTTCATCATCGGATGGATCCGGATTTTCACGAAGCAGGGCAATGGTGTTCATAACGAAGCCCGGATTGCAGAAACCGCACTGGTCTGCACCCTGATCAGCAATGAAACCGGTAAATTCTGCCGCTTCTTCCTGCAGACCTTCCAGTGTATAAATTTCATGTCCGTCAGCACGGGCTGCCAGCATGGAGCAGGAGAGAACAGGCTTTCCGTCCATGAGCACGGTACAGAGACCGCAGTTGGAAGTGTCGCAGCCTCTCTTCACGCTGAGGCAGCCTTTCTGCCGGAGAAAATCCAGCAGGATTGTATCTGCATCAACAGAACCGGTTACGGCTCTGCCGTTTAATTTCAGTTTAATTTCCATCTTACATACCTCCCAGTTCCTGCAGGCTTCGTTCTGTCAGGACTTTAACCAGATGGCTGCGGTAAGCAGCACCTCCGCGCATATTGCTTCCTGTATGAACGGTTTTTCCTGCATACTGTGCAAAATCTTTCGCACTCTGCTCTGTAATGCCGCCGGCCAGGATTCCTTTTTCATCCCGGAAGACTCTGGCACGGGCTGGTCTGGCACCGATGGAAAGTCTGTACTCGCCGCCAATGCAGGATACTGCGCAGGCCAGTACAGGGAAGTCGGTACGCTGGTTGCGCATGGAAGTATATACCACCTTGCCCTGAGTCTTTTTCACAATGATGCGGACCAGAATATCATTATCCGCCCTCATGGAGGCGAACTCTTCCAGGGACATGATTCCGCCTTTATATAATTCAACGTAAGTATCCATTGCCAGGAAAACAGTCAGCACATCGGAAAAACCGAATCTGCCCCAGATGCTGCCGCCTACTGTGGCCATATTTCTGAACTGAACACCTACGATATCTTTTACAGCATTTTTTACTGCACCGCAGGAGTAGGAGTTCAGACCTTCGTGCATTTCCAGATCTCTGAGTGTGGACATGGCACCAATGGAAAACTCTTCGTCAGTTTCCACGATAGTGTTCAGTCCCAGATCAGATAAATCGATGGCTGTATTCACAGAACCGGAACCAAGACGCATCCAGAGCATACCGCCGATAATACGGTTTCTCTTGCTCTGATTCAGCTCCCAGGCTTCTTCCAGACTCTGTGCACGGACATATTTCTGTATGGTGATCATAAAGTACCTCCATTGCTATTTTAAGTCGATTTGACACATACTACACCTATTTTAATATAGGATATTATAGCAGAAAATGTTGATTTTTCATAGGGTGTTTGCTACAATTGCGTTATACTTTAGAAACAACAACGATTGAGGGAATATAATGAAATTAATCAAAACCGAAGACGCGGTGGGCCAGATTCTGTGTCATGATATTACACAGATTATC
>JAFYKS010000137.1 GCA_017537495.1 Bacillota bacterium
AGATGCGGCAGCAGCACAGCTGGCAGAAGCTGAAGAATAAAGAACGTATGAAATACGGAAAGCCCCACACTGGGGCTTTTTTGCTTGAAAAAAAGAGCACAGTGTTTTAGAATGCAGATAAGACATTATAAATCAGGAGGAACTTGCAATGATCAGAGTATATGAATTTTTAAAGAACGCAGGTGTTTACTATCTGGCTACTGTAGAAGGTGACCAGCCAAGGGTACGTCCTTTCGGTACCATTGATCTGTTTGAGGACAAGCTGTACATTCAGACCGGAAAAGTGAAGCCATGTGCACACCAGATGAAGGCCAATCCAAAGGTTGAAATTTCAGCCATGACTGCAGACCACAAGTGGATCCGTATCGCAGCAGAAGTAGTTCTGGATGAAAATATCGAAGCACAGAAGCACATGCTGGATGCTTATCCGAATCTGCAGGCCATGTATCAGCCAGGTGACGGAAACACAGAAGTATATTATCTGAAGAATGCTGTGGCGCAGATTTGTTCCTTTACCGAACCGCCGGTAGTAATCAAATTCTAGGAGAATTTTATGAGCAAAATCATTCTGAGGGATGCTTTGCCGGAAGATGCGGCGGCACTCCTTGCGATATATAAACCATATGTGGAGCAGACCGCGATTTCCTTTGAATGCGAAGCCCCATCAACGGAGGCGTTTGAGACCCGAATTCGTACGATCTCTGCAAAATACCCATATCTGGCGGCAGAGGCTGACGGACGGGTTGTTGGCTATGCCTATGCCCATGAATTCGGAGAGCGGGAAGCCTACAAACTGACTGCAGAACTTTCTGTTTATGTGGAGCGCAGCGAGCGGCGGGGCGGTATCGGCCGTATGCTCTATGAGGAGCTGGAACGCAGGCTGAAGGCGGATGGCTATCACAGCATGATTGCCGTAATTACAGCACCGCAGACAGAGGAAGACCCATATTCCAGCCTGGACAGCCAGAAGTTCCATGCTCGGATGGGCTTTGTGAAAGCAGGCCATCTCCATCAGTGCGGATTTAAATTTGGACGCTGGTATGACGTTGTGCATATGGAAAAACTGATTTAGGAGGTACAGTCATGAAGAGCCGGTTAAATTTGATGCTTTATGGTATTTTTAAATATTCTGCAGGGGCGGTTCTCATCGGCCTGATGATTTTTCTTCCTGCAGGGACTCTGCAGTATGCAGGCGGTTGGCGGTTTCTGATTCTGCTCTTTGCACCAATGCTTGTACTGGGGATTGTGCTGCTGCTGAAGGCCCCGGAACTTCTGGCAAAACGTCTGCAGCACGGTGAATCTCAGGATGACCAGAAGAAGGTCATTGGGCTGAATGCACTCCTGTTCATAGCCATGTTTATTCTGGCAGGACTGGATTACAGATTTGGATGGTCAGAAATGCCGGAGTGGCTGATATGGCTGGCTTCAGGGATTTTGCTGGTAAGCTACGGACTCTACGGTGAAGTCATGAGGGAAAATGCCTGGCTTTCCAGAACTGTCGAGGTGCAGGAGGGACAGCAGGTGGTGGACACAGGACTTTACGGGATTGTACGTCATCCAATGTATGCTGTTACGGTCTGGCTTTTCCTGTCCATGCCGCTGGTACTTGGTTCCTGGGCTGCGTTTATCGTAATGCTTCCGTATCCCGTGCTGATGGCCATGCGGATCCGGGGCGAAGAGACCCTGCTGGAAGCAGAACTTGAAGGATACCGGGAATACAGGGAAAAAGTACGCTGGCGGATGTTTCCGTTTATCTGGTAAATGAATTTATGCACAGGGAGCTGTCTCTGTGCATATGTTATTCTTGCGAAAAAATATAGGGTGTGTTACGATAGTGAAAAGAATTCCCATGCTGAAAGGAGCAGGAAGATGAAGAAGAAAAGTATGGCTGTGCTGTTGGCTCTGGCATTGATTGTTACAATGATACCGGCAGGCGCATTTGCAGCAGTAGAAGAAGTTGCAGAACCGATTGAAGTGACCGAACTGATTTCCAGTGAAAATCTGGAGCACAATTTTGTGAAGGTAACTGCAAACGGCAGTTCACTTACAGTGGAAGTGGAAACCCCGATTAAGGCAGAAGTTGTGAGCATCGGTACCAGAAGTGTGGAACCGAACACAAAAAATGCATGGGCAGGCCGTATGTTCCCTGAAGAAAAGGATGGTTATTATACATTCACAGGAACCATTTATACTTACGGCAAGTATGCAGTGAAAGATGGGGATCATGTTGTTTATATGACCATGTATCCTGATGGAGAAGATAATAAGGACACTTCCTATATCTTCTATAAGAACTGCAACATCCGTGTAAAAAACGGACAGTTCTCCATTCTCCAGTATGAAACCATTACAGAACAGAATGAAAAGATGGCAGCGAAAGGTGCCAAGTACAAGAAGAGCCGCTTTACTGACAAGAGGCTGAGCGATATCAAGGGGCTGCTCTTTAAGGATCCGGTAACCAAGAAAACTGCATCTGTAACAGACAAGAAGGTTGCGTATTTTAAAAAGGTTGCGCAGTCTGTAACCAAGGGTGCAAAATCAGACTATGAAAAAGTACTGAAAATTTACGAATATGTGGCAGAGAACTTCTACTACGATGATGTGGCTTTCAGCACAGGAACCAAACAGTATACTGACCCGTATAAGAACTTGTACAATCTCCGTAACAAGAAAAAGAGTGCCAACAGCACTTCTGACGGTAAGGTTGCGACTGTATGCACCGGTATGGGCGGTATCGTGGTAGCACTGGCACGTCAGCTTGATATCCCGGCACGTCTGGTAAACGGACATCATGTGGGCCTTGGTTCACAGCAGTATAATAACTGGAGTACTGAACCGGATCCGGAAAAGGTAGACCACTGGTGGGCGGAAGTCTATGTGGACGGACGCTGGATTGTAGTGGATCCAACACCTGGAAACAGCAACAAATGGAACCGCTCCAAGGGAACCTGGACGAAGACCGGCATCACGAACTATATCTATTTTGACCCGACACCGGAACAGCTGGCTACATCCCATGCAACCTATACCATCCGCGGAAAGGACATCAAATAATTTTAAGACAATACAAAAGTCACCTGATTATTCAGGTGACTTTTCATTTTCATGTTCAATTGAAATCGGGTCTTGAACTTCTTTCAGATGTTTCATCCGGCGGAAGTAAGAACTCATTTCGTCAGCCATACCGGACAGTCGGTTCAAAATACCGGAGAAATCCTTCAGCATTTCGTCATCCTGATAGTAAGGATATACGATGTCATGGTCGATTTCGGACCAGCCTTCTTCGAAGAGGGTTCTGCCCTGAATTTCCACGTAATAACCCTTGTATTTAATGATGTAGTGGAGGGAACGGTAGATTCCGTCCGCCTTGATATCAATCAGGGTGTCGTCGTAAATCTTCGTATCGCCGGAACGCTTGTAGACCTTCGGACGTTCTGCAATGTAGAAATGATCCGGGTTCTCATCAAAATCCACCAGTCTGTCAGTAACGTACAGCTGCGGATTGTTTTCGAATACACTGGTGATGTAATTATGGAAGTGAATCCAGTCTTCACGGTACAGGAAGAATACACGGATGCCAATCAGGTCAGTAATGTGTCTGTGGAAGTTGGTCTTATCCAGATCTGCATACTTTTCAGGATTTTCTTTTTTCTTACGGATAATCTTTTCCAGCAGGTGACCCTTTTCCTTTACACGGTAACGGTAGGAGTGAATTCCTGCACGATCGATATCATAGAGGTACTGGTCGATGAAATCCTTTCCCAGTTCTCTCAGATGGTCCTCCACCTTAGCGTATTCTTCGGCGATTTCTTCCAGGTTGGACCACTCCACACCAGCTTTTTCAAAATCTTCCGGTTTAATGTTATATTCTTTTAAAAAGACTTCTTTATTCATATTATGATTCCTCTGATTAATTTTCTGAGTGAATTTTGCCACGTTATATTATAACGCAATTTCGGACTTGTGGCAAACAGTAATTACATGCAGACAAAGTTAAGAATTATGGCGACATTAGAGGAAATTTGTGATATACTGATATGGTAACTTCAAATACAAGGAGAGTGCGAAATCATGAAATATTATACGAAAGACTGGTACTATCTGATGCAGAATCTGAATCTGGCTATGGATATGGAACCTGTTCTGGATAAGGAATACACAGAAGAAGAAATGCAGGAAATGTACCAGCAGGCGCTGGCACAGTCTGTAGAAAACAATACAAAGTTATATGCGCTGATGGGCCGTTCTGTTGATGTGGCTGATCTGATTGCAGATTTTGAAAAGGCGTTTAAGGAAAAATGCCAGCATGTACTGGACAGATATCCTGACTGGGTTCATGAAATGGTGGATCCACGTCTGGCTGCACTGGGAAAACTGCCGAAAACCGTACACCGCCAGCTTTCCAGAATTGATGCAGAAAACAGGGAAACCTTCCGTATGATTAACGATGATGCCCGAGCTGATCTTGACAGCCAGGAGCTGCCGGAAGATTTTGCTTATAATTTCTATTTCCAGGATGCCGATGTGCTGTCTGTGAAGATTGCCGGAGAAGATATGGAACTGTATCTGCGGACCGGTGACGAAACAACAGAAGGTACTCCGTACTGCAAGGTAGTGTTTCATAAAGGATGCTTGATTGATGCGGATCCTCTGGACTTTTCTGCAGAGGCAGACGAATTTGGTGTATATCGTTCTGAATGCCGGTATCTTTATGAAGAAGTGTACCGTACAGAAAATGGATATGAAGCACACTTCCTGTTTAAGGCAGGCGAATCACTTGGATATCTGACCATTGGATGTGAAGATATTACATTCGATTTCGATATTGAACTGGAATAAGAGTTCCGCTGATACAGAAGCTCATTACATATTGACTTGAAGTGCGGCGGGAAGTATAATAAACGTAGTATGTTAACAACACAGGAGGATTCATTCATGTACAATCGTGAAGCAAACATTGAAAAATATAACAACGGAATTAAGCGTGTTATCATTACCGAAGAAGAAATTAAGGAAGCTATTGCGAAAGCGGGTAAGGAAATTGACGCCATGTATGACGGCCGTCCGATTCTGCTGGTAAGTATTCTGAAGGGTGCATTTGTATTTATGGCAGACCTGTGCAGAGCCGTTTCCGTACCTTGTGAAATCGGCTTCATGTGTGCAAAAAGCTACTATGCAGGTACCAGCTCCTCCGGCGTAGTGAAAATCACTATGGACCTGGATCAGGATATCAGCCAGTACCATGTTGTTATCGTTGAAGACATCATCGATACCGGCAGAACCCTGAATGACGTTGTGAATATGCTGAAGCAGAGAAATCCACTGTCTCTGAAGGTAGTAACCCTGCTGGACAAGCCAGACAGAAGAGTGGTAGATTTTAAAGCAGATATGTCTCTGTTTACCATTCCTGACTATTTCGTTATTGGTTACGGCCTGGACTATGCAGAACAGTACCGCAACCTGCCTTACATTGCAGAATTTAATACTGATTTATTATAAGAAGCTTACAGCCGGAATCCTGATTTCGGCTGTTTTTATATTCTGAAGAGGAGGGGAGATTTATGCTGAAAACCTTATTTACAACGGAGATTCCAGGAAAGACTACACCGGAGATGCTGGAAGAGTGCCTGCAGGATCCGTCGACCATGAAATGGTATATCGTGCCGCTGTTTGTCATGCTGACCTATTTCATTGCGACAGAACTGCGGAATCGCAATTTCAATGTGCTTCTCGGGGCTGCTGCGTATTGGCTGGCAGATGTGTTCAACGAAACCTGGAACAGTATGGTCTATGCCTGCACAGGACAGCCGGTCTGGGGAACCACGGCTGCCGGCGGAAGTGCTTTTCAGATATTGATTGGATATAATATTGAAATATCGATCATGTTCTTCATTCTGGGCATGTATGCATGCAAACTGCTGAAGGTATCACCGGACAGCGAAGGTCTTTCTTTCTGGGACGGAAATAAAAACTGGAAGACAGACCCGAACAATATGTACTACATGTTTGGTGAAAAGAACCTGACGCAGGAGCAGAAGGCCATTAAGAAAAAGGCCATCATGGGCCGCGTGCTGAATATTCTTATCGGCGCTGCCATGGCAGTATTTATTGAAATCCTGCTGAATCTCTGCGGCGTACTCACTTGGGAAAAATCCTGGTGGCAGCCAACCCGTCCGCTGATTCTGTTCATTATCGGATACTGCCCGTTCTTCACAAGTGCTTACATTATCCACGACCTGCCGCGCAAAAAACAGCTGATTGGACTTGGTATTCAGGCCGCCATCGTCGTTAGTCTGCTGATTGTGGCCGGAAGCCTGGATATGTTGGGGCCACAGATTCCGCTGGGATTTCCGCACATGAAGTAGGACTTTGATGCAGGGGGGAGTATGAGATATTACACAAAAGATTGGTATCAGCTTATGCAGAATAGCCATTACGTTTCTGGCATGAAAGTGCTGCCGGATAAGGAATATACCGATGAGGAAATAAAGTCCTTTTATGATGCGGACCTGGCAGAGGAACTGGAGCACGACCGTAGATTCCATGAAGAAAGAGGAACTGATTTCGATCCGGAAGAGACGGTGCGATGCTTTGAAGATTTCTACCAGGGGATAAAGACTTATGCGTTAAACCGATATCCGGACTGGGCCAGGGAAACGCTGGATCCGCGTCTTATTGCACTGAACCGGATTCCGCAGACTCCGTACATACGTTTAAAAGAGGTGGAAGATACCAGCAAAGCAGCCTTTGACAAAATCAATGAAGATGCCATGGCGGTACTGGAGAATCAGGATATTCCGGCAGAAATCAGGTCGGCCTTCCGGTTTCATGATGCCGATGTGCTGGAATTAAAAGAAGCGGGGCATGACTGCGTTTTGATTCTGGGTTATGATGAACCGCCGTATACTGCTGTGATTTTTAAAAATACAGTGTTTATTGACCTTGAAGAGGATACCTGTATAACAGAATGTACGTACCTCTACGATGAACTTTACCGCACCGAAACCGGGTATGAAGTACATATTTTGCTGTGGTTTCCGAAGGGGCTGAAGTATCTGACTATCGGCTGCGGGGATATACAGTTTGAAGACTATGATGCATCTGATTTTTAGTAAAGAATTCCCCGAAACCCTTGACTTTTCAGCAAAAAATTATTAAAATATTATGGATTGAAAAGTCAATAGAGCGTTGAGAAAGAGGAGTAGGAAAAGACAGCACTCTACAGAGAGTCAGGGCCGTGGCTGAGAGCCCTGAGAGACAGCGTTTTTTGAAGGTTGCTTTGGAGCTCGTAATGAAATGAGAGCCTGCATTTATGATGCAGGAACAAAGGTGGTACCGCGGAAATTATTTCGTCCTTTGTGAGCAGAATAAGCTTGCAAGGGACGTTTTTTATTTTCAGAAGTCCGACGTACCCACAAGCTGA
>JAFYKS010000138.1 GCA_017537495.1 Bacillota bacterium
GTCTTTTACGAACAGAGGCGGCAGCTTAGCCAGACCTTCCATGGTAGTTTCGGGACGTGGTGCTTCATCCTTTTCGATGACAACAGTGCCCTTCTTGCTTACCACTTCTACCGGGAATCTTTCTGCATCAAACTTGCCTTCTGCTTCCCCTTCAGCCCACTTTTTCTGGCTTCTGTATGCCCAGCTATCCTGCTGTTCTCTGGTAATGCCATACTCTGCTGCTACACCGCCGCCGATAACAGCCATGTGTACATCGTTTTCAGGACACCACAGACCGTCATTTACCATGGCATCTACCAGCTGAACGTTATTCATTCTGGCACCCCAGCGGGTGTTGTTGGAAACGTATGGAGCATTGCTCATGCTTTCCATACCGCCAGCTACGATGATATCAGCATCGCCGCATTTAATCATCTGACAGCCCAGGGTTACTGCCTTCATGGCAGATCCGCAAACTTTATTAATGGTGAGACATGGAACTTCGTGAGGAATTCCGCCCTTGATGGCTGCCTGACGAGCTGGAATCTGGCCCTGTCCTGCAGGAATTACCATACCCATGATACATTCATCAACCTGGCTGCCTTCGATGCCGGCTCTCTTCATCGCTTCTTTAATAGCGAAGCCGCCCAGCTCTACAGCTTTAAAGCCCTTCATGCCGCCGCCGAATTTACCAAACGGTGTTCTTGCTGCACCTACGATTACAATTTCTTTCATATCTGATACCTGTTGCCTTTCTTACTGCAGTTACATCGAGAATCCGCCATCTACCGGAAGCAGCGTGCCTGTAATGTATTTTGCTTCGTCAGAAGCCAGGAACGCTACAGCGTTGGCGATATCTTCCGCATCACCCAGATGCTTCATCGGAATGGATGGAATTACGGTTTCTTCCAGGTACTTCTGCGGTACATCTGCAATTACACCTGCATTCATGTAACCTGGTGCCACACAGTTTACGGTGATACCGTTGTGTGCCACTTCTCTGGCTACAGTCTTCATCATACCGATTAAGGCAGACTTGGAACTTGCATAAGCGATTGTTCCCGCTGCCCCCTTAATTCCGACTACAGAAGAAAGGTTAATGATACGTCCGTATTTCTTTTCACGCATAACAGGTAATGCGGCCTTTGTACAGAGGAAAGTACCGGTCAGGTTAATTCCGATTACCTTGTCCCAGTCTTCCATCTTATACTTCCAGGTGGAACCATTCAGAGAAATACCAGCATTGTTTACCAGAATGTCCAGCGTACCGAAATCTTCGATAATCTGCTGAACCATTTCTGTTACGGCTTCTTCCTGTGAAATGTTAGCACCGTATACGCGATACTCTCCGCCATATTTTTCTTCGAATTCTGCAGCTGCTGCCAGCGCCTTTTCACGGTTTCCATTATAATGGATTGCAACCTTCGCACCTTCCTGGGCGAATTTTTCAGCAGTAATCTTTCCCAGACCACCGCTTGCACCGGTAACCAGTACAACTTTATCAGTAAAACGTTTTGTCATTGTCTCCTCCTCAACCTGCGTCTGATCCGCAGGTTTTTTTATGAGAATTTTTGGGTTTGAGGAATGACATGCTGTTTATGCATTAATATTTGCATATTTCGACCCCAATGTCAAGAGCTTTTTGTTGACAAAACTTTATGTATATGTTATATTTAAAGATTAAACCTTCATTGAATCTTTCA
>JAFYKS010000139.1 GCA_017537495.1 Bacillota bacterium
GTTCTCAATGATGCGGATGTGGGCACGGAGCTTGGACAGAGTTTTTCTGTAAGCTGTCTCGGTCATGCCGAAGTGTTTAGCGATGCGCTTTGCCTGCTTTACAGCTTCCTTGCTGGAAGTGTTTACAGATGGCAGCCACTTACCCAGAAGGGATACTTCGCCGCCTTCTTCCATGGCCTTGATATCAGTATAAAACTGGTTCTTTATGTAATCAAGCATCTCCTTTTCGCAGGCTGTACCCATCAGGCAGAGAAGATCGTCGAAGCGGCCGAATTCAGCCACGTACTGGATATTCTTCTTTGCGGATTCAGGCTCGCTTGCTGCCAGCCAGTTCATGATAACGCGGAACACTCTGCGTTCGCCCAGACCGCCGCGGATATCTCTGGCGAAGAAGATCAGCTTCATGGCCATGTCTCTGTCTTCTGCGAAGGCACGGACAAAACGGCTGATAATTTCTTCATCGTCTGCATGTCTTAATGCGCCGATGGATGCGAAAAGGTCCAGACATTCGGAACCGGTAGATGCATGAGTTACTGCACCGTTTTCGGTGAATGTCAGATTCGCTTCGTTCTTCAGATATTTTAACATTTATAAATCCCCCTTTTGAAAAAACAAGGCACCATGTAAGGCAGGATTCGAACCTGCAAAAGGCTTTCACCTCTGTAACCAATCACAACTTGAAGTCTGCTGTCGGTGCCTTTAAGAAAACAAGATGCATTTAATATAATCCACAATACTAAGAAATAAATTGCTGTATGCATCTTCATATGATAGCGCCGGCAGGCCGGCTGCTATGTTTGTTATATCCGCATTTTATACCCTTTTCGCTTCCATTTCACGGAAAAAAAACTGCGAACTCGCAGGTCCGCAGTTTTTTTCAGATTATTTTATTTAAATAAATGTTCATGCTTCTTGAAAAACTCGTAGTATACCTTCGTATTTTCCAGCTCCCACCAGTTCTTTAAAGATGCAGGTCTTGCATCCAGGTCGTAGATCCGCGCGCCCTCCAGAGCCAGCAGGAACGGCGAATGGGTGGCGATGATAAACTGGCAGCCGCAGTAACGGGCCATTTCTTCCAGCATGGTTACCAGTTCCAGCTGCATCTTCGGTGACATGCTGTTTTCCGGCTCGTCCAGGCAGTAAAGGGTGTCGTTCTTCAGCTTTCCCTCAAAATACTTCAGCGCAGTCTCTCCGTTGCTGTTCAGCTTGACTTCCTGTCCCACTGTTTTTCGGATAAACTGCCGGCGGGAAACAGATTTGCTCCGTGCCAGAACCTGCATCCGCAGGGCCTCGTAATCTTCCATGCCGCTGAATTTTACTGTCTCACCGAATCGCAGGTTGGCCCACTCCTCCTTGGCATCTTCCTTATTCTCGCTGATTTCATCGTTATTGGTCCGCACCGTCAGCATGTAGTCGAAGATATCGTCGCTGGTGATAATGCGGCTGCCGTTTGGAATCCGGTACCGGAATCCCTCTTCATCATACCCCAGCGTGTATTCGCAGTACTTCACATAGGAGTCGAACATTTCACTGGAATTATACGGCGCAATCCGGTTCATCTCCAGCTTCTGGGCGATCAGGTTGAGCAAAGTGCTTTTGCCGGAGCCGTTTCCTCCATAAAAGATGGTAATCCGGTCAAAATCCACCTCATAAAGCTCACGCTCCCCAAAGAGCCCGCATGGGTAAGGGTTATCCACATAGCCCATTTTACCGCCGTTTTTTGCAGCCTGCTGCTCCCACAAAATCTGCTCCATACTGATTGGCAATGTAAAAGATGTCAGGTACATGTCCTGTCCTCCCATTTCTGCTGCTTCCTGAGCCGTTCCCTTATGAGATCAATAAAACTGTCCGGTCCTATCACCCTGACCATCGGGCCGAAGGACAGAATCCGGATCAGAATCTCCGTTTCGTCTTCCTTTTCGTAGGTAACGCTGACTCTGTATTTCTTTTCGTCCAGTTTTTCCGCCTGCTTCTCAAAATGTGCAAAGTGCAGCAGCACTCGTTCCAGTGCATTTCTCTCGTCTGTCAGCTCAAAGGTGACCGTACGCGGCCCTGTCTGCAGCCGTGTTTTTCGGCTGCCTGGCGTGTACTCGCCCTCATAAATTCTGCAGCTTACGATTCGTCCCAGATTCACCGTATCTGCATACTTTCTGCCGGAACCAATAAGGCGGAACTTATCGTCCTTTTCCGAATATTCCAGGTACTCCGGCATCACCACGAAATGAAGGATACCGCCAGTCCGGTTCTTCATGGCGATTTCAAGAGGCTTTCTGTCCTTAATGGCAGACAGAATCACCCGGAAATGTTCCACATATTCCGGATCTTCGTAAGGATCCCCATCGCCGTACTTATCGAAGATAACATAATCTTCCGCTGTAAAGAGCGGCTCCACATCGGCAAGCTCCGGAAATTCCACGCCGAAAAGCTTCATCCGTGGATCCAGTGAAATAGCCTTCAGCCAACGCTTCTGCAGACTGGTCAGAGGCAGGCTCGCCTTATGGGTCAGCGGTGTGGTACCGTCCTTATGTATCAGCTGCCACTTTTCTTCACTGACTGCCTTTTCGATGGCCAGTACACTTTCCCCGAAAGCATGCTCCTGTATAATCTCATAAAGTTCCCCTTTTTCCAGAGGATGGTCGGTGGCGGAGTCGATAATTTCCGCCATGACTTTGTAGTAAGCACCGTAAAGTTCGCTGAAAATCATAATCCCTCACCACCTTCCAGACCGTACAGGGCATACATTGCCTTAAGGTCATCCTGAAACTGCTTTTCCAGTTCGCAGTTGGAGCACTTAAGCTCCGTGATTCTGCAGATAAAAGTCCGAATCCACGGAACCAGTTCGCTGGCATCATAAACTTCAGCAGAAAATCTGCTGGTATTTTCATCGAGTTTTTCTACACTGCCGCAGCGCTTTTCCCGTTCCAGGCGGCGGTGAATGTGCAGCTCATCATCGTCATAATGTACGGTAAACTCGATATGTTCAGTTCGGCTTCCGGAAGCACTCTGCATGCTGACGCCCCACATGTGGTTTTGCATGCCAGTGAGCCTTCCCCGCAGTTCATCAAAATCTCCGCATGTATCGCCAATGCTCACCGACACGATGTTATCTGTGCGGAAGGACCGCATCCGGTTTCTTTCCGGCACATAGCCTATTAGATACTGCCGGCCGCTCTGCACACTGATAAAAATCTTCAGAGGCACGACGGTATGTTTTGCCGCGTGATTGTCGATTTCAACGGCCCGTTTTTCCTGCATGGCCAGAAAGAGCTGATAAAGAATTTCACTGTCCATGGCACCGGTTATATAGTGATGTTTGAATGCAAAATGACTTCCCGCTCCCTCTTCCCGGTCCAAAAGATAGGATCCGATTACGCCGCATGGCGCTGCTTCAGAAAAGAAGTCAAGAAAATCAGGCTCAGGAAGTGGCAGGTCAGCTGCCCTTCGGTAACGCACCGTTCTGCCCTGCTTTTCCATGAGAACCAGGCCCTCCGCTTCGTACTGCTTCAGTTTCTTACGTACCGTAGATTCATCGAAATGCCGCGGCTCTTCGAAGCCCGCCAGCATCTCATCGATTTTGCCGGTAATTTCAGCCAGCGTCAGGCTGACATCTTCAGAATGCAGAATATCAAAGAGCATGAAGTGGAGGGTGATTTCGCCATCAGTGAAGCTCTTCGTCTTCCAGCCTTTGTACAGCGGGTTGTGACGGGTCGTACGGCTGTCGATGGAAAGGAACATGTTTTTTCCGGATGCTGTCTGCCGGAACTGCATATAGTCACCCAGCCAGCTTTCGATTCTTCTGCGCTCGTCGTCATAAGACCGGCCGCTCTTCCTCTTGAATTCATCCCTGCTCTTAAAACCATACACGTAGAATTCCTTCATGTACTCCCGAATGTGATTGAAGTTCTTTATGAGTTCGCTGTATGCCATATGCTGCCTCCTTTCCCTCTTTTTCTCAAGTATATCACACTTCTATTATGCAGAAAACCCCTGTCCTATAGTAAGGACAGGGGTACGTAATTGTTTTAAAGCCTTGCAAGGAACTCCCCCGGAGCCAGAGCCACTACCCTGCTGCTCTTAAAATCTTTTATATTTCTTGTAATGATATAGTCTGCATGGATGCGTTCTGCAGATGCACTCTGAATGGCATCTTCAAAGTCCGCCCACTGTTTCTTTGCTGCATGCATAATATCAGATTCTGTCAATTCTGTCAGGTGAAAAATCAGCATCAGATAGCTCAGCACTTCTTCGATTCTTTCCGCTGTCAGTTCTTTTCGCATGATATAGACCAGATTAGCAACCGTCAGTGCTGAAATATGTCCATGCACCTGTCCCGTTTCACAAAGTTTCCAGAGCAGTGCTGAATCACTGTAATGAGGTTCTCTTTGCTGCAGAACATCCAGCAAAATATTTGCATCAATCAGTAATTTCATATTTCTCCCTCAGTCTTTCTTCCTTCGCCTGGTCCAGACTGTAATTATTGCTGAGGATTCCCGTAAGGGAGTCTGTCAGATAGGAAACTGCTGCGTCTTTTGGTATGAATCTTCCTACTTCTTTACCGTTTTTCGTAACGATCACTTCTTTGCCCTCCATAACCAGGTTCAGATACTTTCCAAAATTATTCTGCATTTCTGTAGCAGTTGCGGTAGCTCCAATCATATTGAGCCCTCCTTTTGAATATTTTAGCTAGTTTCATTATATATTATTTTAGCTAAAATTCAAGATTTTATTCCTGCTTTATTTTCTCTCTGCATAATCTTCCTCAATTCTCGCTTTCCAGCTTCTGTCCAGTTTCTTCCCGCTGCTGCGGACCTGGCTCACCGCAGCGCTAAGTACTTCGTAGTTCAGTTCTGTACCTGCAGAGTCACAATGGTAGTCCACTGCACATTCTTCATCAATGCCAAACTTTGCAGCTTCCCGCACCGCATCGATATTGGCACCCAGGAACAGGAACTCCCAGCCATAGCGCTCCTTCTGGCGCTGAATCATGTCACGGACATGTTTTGCGGAGTAATGATGACTGGCATTTTCAAGCCCGTCAGTAGTGATAACAAAGAGCGTCTTTTCCGGACGGTCTTCTTCACGCGCATACTTGTGTACGTTGCCTATATGATGGATGGCACCGCCGACTGCATCCAGCAAAGCAGTGCAGCCCCGTACGTAATATTCCTTATCTGTCATCGGCGCAATCCGGCTCACCGGTACGCGGTCGTGAAGAACTTTCGATACGTTATCAAACAGCACAGTAGAGATGAGTGCCTCCCCCTCTTCCTTCTTCTGCTTTTCCAGGAGGGAATTAAATCCCCCGATGGTTTCCCTTTCCAGCCCTGCCATGGACCCGCTGCGGTCCAGAATGAATACAACTTCTGTTAAACCTTTTCTCATAATCTTTTCCTCCTTGAAGATCTGTGATTTATGAGCCAAGTATAACAGAACCGCCAATCAAAAACGTCGCCTTGCAGGCGACGTTTTTGTATTTTTTAATAATTCATCAAAGTTTTTCCGGTGAACTCGTAGAGGACTCCTTCCAGTTCGAACATATTATAATTGCCGGTTTCGATGAAGTACTGCACGATGATATCGGTTTGGCTGCTGCGGCTCAATGCGTAGCCGGCACGTCCCAGGAAGTCTCTGGCTTCATCCAGGTTCAGTTCCAATGCGATGGCCAGTGCCATCACGGCGTTCTTACCGGGCTGGTAGGTTTCCTTCAAAATCTTGGAGAAATGCTTCTTATCCATATTGGCTTTTTTATAAACCTCTGAATTTTTCAGTCCCTTTTCCCCTATCATCCGAAGCAGGGCCGCAGAAAAACTTTCTTCCGGCCGGAAAATCAGGTCTTCCAGGCTCAGTTCTTTTTTCTCCGGTATATCGAAGTCCGGATAGGAAACAGAAGCGCTGCAGCACTCATCTGCATCCAACAAGTCATAACGTGACTCTTCTCTCAGACGTCTGTTTTCTCTGAGTAATCGGCTTTCTCTGGCCCATCCGGGCATCTCTTCTTCCCAGATTTGGTTTTGAGGCACGTTGACCATGTACTCCGCCGCTCGAATCTCTTCCACCAGATGCTCGTCAATGTAGCTTTTCACATCACAGAACAGTTTCTCCGACAGAGCATATGCCGACCGGTCGAATACCACCAGATGCACCAGAATGTCTTCATTCTTCATGAGGAATGCACTGATTGCACTGATGGCAGTCTGCAGAGCCAGCGCCTTCGGGAACCCGTAGTTTCCTGCAGAAATCAGAGGGAATGCCACAGATTCACACCCATACTCTGCTGCCAGTTTCAGAGCAGTATCATAACAGCTGCGAAGGGTTGCTTCTTCGCCCTGCTCTCCATCCTCCCAAACAGGCCCTACCGTGTGAATGACATATTTTGCAGGGAGATTGAAAGCCGGTGTAACAGCGGAAAATCCCCGCGGAATCAGTCCAATTTTTTCTCTTGCTTCCAGCAAAGCAGGACCGGCAGCCTGATGTACCGCTGTATCGACTCCGGA
>JAFYKS010000140.1 GCA_017537495.1 Bacillota bacterium
ATCGGCAGAGACGGCAGGTCACTTTTAAACCAGGTGACCATGTTGCTGGCCACCCGGATATTATACAGCACCTGCAGCAGCTGCCGCATGGTCAGGGTTCCTCCCTTTCTGGAAAAGTGAAGAGCCGGTCCAATGTCATAAATCTGCCCCAGCGGAGGATTGCCCTTAGCCATAATGGCACTGGAAGCTTCGCTGGTTTCCTGCTGAGCAGTACGGATCCGGCGTATATCTGTATCCGGCACAAAATCTGCAATAATCTCTTTCGCCATCACAGACCCGGCCTGTTCCCGGAGCATCCCGATGATTTTCGGATACTCCAGGACGTTAAAGGTTTTCTTATTCATTCGTTCTCCTGTATCTGTCCAACTCCTGTTTCAGCTTGAGGTTTTCCATCTGGATATCGAAGAAAGAATTTTCAAATTCGGTGCACTTTTCTTCCAGCTGGCGGTAACGTTCTTCCGCCGCTCTCTTCTCTTCACCGTTGCGGGCTGCACTTTCCTTATACTGCAGGAAGCTCTTTTTCGCTTCATCCCACATGTTCATATAGTGCTGTGCATCCTTTTCCATCTGCTCTTTGGCAGCGGTAAGTTCTTCAATCTGTTCTCTGGCACTGAACAGTTCATCAGCCATGTTAATGGCTGCCAGAACGGCCAGAGAGCCCTGCGCATTGCTGGCATAATTTCTGCCCACTTCCCGCATCTTTTCATCCACGCAGGCTGCGATTGCCTTGATGGTTTCCTCGTCTCTGTCACCGGCAATGGTGTAGTCCTGACCATAGATCCGGACTTTCACTCTGGTTCCATTGTTTTCCATTGTTGTTCTCCTGTTCTCTGCTCACGCCGGCTGAGAGATTACATTTCTCTCAGTACAGCGTCCAGATTGTCTCTCAGTGCCTGCAGAACCTGTCCGTGAGCCGCATTTACGTCTTCGTCAGTCAGAGTTCTGTCGTTATGTCTGTAGGTCAGATTGAAGGCTACACTCTTCTTTCCTTCTTCTACCTGCTTACCTCTGTAAATATCAAACAGCTTAACGTCTCTTAAAATTTCAGTACCTGCAGCGCGGATTACATTTTCGATATCGCCTACCAGCATATCTTCGTCTACCAGCAGAGCAATGTCTCTGGAAGTTGCAGGATACTTTGGCAGAGGGCTGAATACCTTTTCCAGGTCAGACAGTTCAGTTACAGTGTTGAACATCAGCTCAGCTGCGTAGCAGCGGGTACCGATGCCGTACTTGTCTGCAACTTCCGGATGTACTTCACCCATGATACCCAGTTCCACTTCTTCTACAGCAGGACCGTTTTCCAGTTCCACGATATGTCTTGCAACGATTCTTGCACATCTGCCAGGGTGATATACACCGTATTCGGATTCTGCAATGAACTGCAGATCCTTAACACCCAGCTTGTTCAGCAGGGATACGATCATACCCTTCAGATAGAAGAAGTCTGCACCTGCACCGTACATACCGATGCACAGGTTGTCCTGTTCATCCGGCAGTGCTTCCGGATCTACCAGGTTTGCAGTGAAGGTGTTTCCGATTTCGAATGCTCTTACTGCATCAATATTTCTGGAGAAGTTTCTGCCCAGAACTTCCATCATGGCAGGGGTCAGAATGGTTCTCATTACGGAAGTATCTTCACCCAGCGGATTTAAAATCTGAACGAAAGCTCTTTCCCAGGAGTCTTCGTCAATTCTTACGTTGTCTACACCCTTAGGGCTTACGAAGGAGTAAGTCTGGATTTCAGTTGCACCCAGGCCAACCAGAGTTTCTCTGGCCATATCCTTAATATTTCTTTCATAAGACTGACCGGATTCGCTGTTTCCTCTAGGAATGGTTACAGGAATTCTGTCATAACCATAGAGTCTTGCAACTTCTTCAGCCAGGTCTTCTTCGATTTCAATGTCCTGTCTTACGGTAGGAGCGGTTACATACAGGTCTTCACCTTCGCCTTCCACCTTCATTTCCAGGCTTTCGAAGTACTTCACCATTTCTTCTCTGTCAAGCTGCAGACCCAGAATCTTATTGATTCTGCTTACGCGGCCGTGAACAGCCTTTGCTTCTTCCACTTCAGGATATACATCCACGCTGCCGCCAACTACAGTACCTGCACCGATCAGTTCAATCAGAGCACATACACGGTCTGCTGCTGCTTCACAAAGGTTCGGGTCGATACCCTTTTCGTATCTGCCGGAAGCTTCTGTTCTCAGCTTCAGCTTGGAAGAAGTAGATCTTACACTGGAGCCCAGGAAGTTTGCAGATTCAATTACGATAGTGTTTGTATCTGCTTCAATTTCAGAGTTGAGACCGCCCATTACACCTGCGATAGCAACAGACTTTTCTGCGTCCTTAATCATCAGCATATCGGTGGTCAGAGTTCTTTCTGTACCGTCCAGGGTGGTGAATACTTCGTCTTCCGCTGCAGTATCCACGATGATGTGATGACCTGCGATGCTGTTAATATCAAATGCATGGAGC
>JAFYKS010000141.1 GCA_017537495.1 Bacillota bacterium
ATTCCTAGATCCCTGCCAGAAGGTTTCTCCGCGAAGATCAAGAAGGACGATGTAAAGGTTCTTCCTATCTTCAAGTATCTGATGGAAACCGGCAACATTCCTGAAAGAGATATGTACAACACTTACAACATGGGTGTGGGCATGTCCATCGTAGTAGCTGCAGACCAGGCTGAAAAGGCTCTGGAAGTTCTGAAGGCTAACGGCGAAGACGCTTACGTAATCGGTGAAATCGTGAAGGACGAAGCTGGTGTAATTTTATGGTAGAACCACGCAAAGCACGTATTGCGGTTCTGGTTTCCGGCGGCGGCACCAACCTGCAGGCATTGATTGATGCTCAGGGCAAGGTAATTACCGACGGTGAAATCAAGCTGGTTATCGCAAACAACAGCAAGGCTTACGCGCTGGAACGTGCAGCCAATGCAGGCATTGATTCTGCAGTGGTGCTGAAGAAGGAACTGGGCAGCCAGGAAGCCTTCGAAGATGCTATCATGGCCAAACTGGAAGAATATGAAATCGATTTCATGATTCTGGCCGGCTTTATGACCATCTTAAGCGAACGTTTTACCAGCCGTTACGAAGAACGCATCATCAACGTACATCCTTCCATGATTCCGAAGTTCTGCGGTGAAGGTTTCTATGGCCTGAAGGTACATGAAGCCGTACTGGCAGCAGGCGAAAAGATGACCGGTGCAACCGTACATTTTGTAAATGAAATTCCGGACGGCGGCGCTATTATCATGCAGAAGGAAGTGGCAGTGGAACCGGGTGATACTCCGGAAACTCTGCAGAGAAGAGTTATGGAGCAGGCGGAATGGATTATCCTTCCGGAAGCTGCACAGAGACTCAGTGAGAAATTCAGGAAAGAGAGAGCATAACCAATGAACGTATACGAAACTCCATCCTTTAAGCAGGTGGTTGAAAATAATGAATATGTAGGCCGCGGCGTGCTGATCGGCAAGACTCCGGACGGCACTAAGGCTGTTACTGCATACTTTATCATGGGCCGTTCTGAAAACAGCAGAAACCGTGTGTTCCGTGCGGAAGGCGATGATATCGTAATCTATCCTTTCGATGAATCCAAGGTGGAAGACCCATCCCTGATCATCTACCACCCACTGCGCGTTTACGAAAACAAGCTGGTGGTAACCAACGGTGACCAGACGGATACAATCTGGGAAGGTCTGAAGGAAGGCAAGTGCTTCCGTCAGTCTCTGAAGACCCGCGAATTCGAACCGGACGCTCCAAACTGGACTCCTAGAATCAGCGGTATGATTACCTTCGAAAACGAAGACATGACTTACCAGATGAGCATCTTAAAGAGCGGCGACGCAGAAGGTACTTTCTGCAACCGTTTCACTTATGACTACGGCAGCAAGGCTGGTCTGGGCCATCTGATTCACACTTACATGGGAGACGGCAATCCTCTGCCAACCTTCCAGGGTGAACCGCACCGTCTGGCAACTACTGACGACATCGACGCATTCGTAGAAGAAATCTGGGGCAGCCTGAACCCTGACCATCTGATTTCACTGTATGTTCGCTATACTGACCTGGCTACAGGCAAGTACGAATGCAGACTGATCAACAAGCACGAATTATAATAACAGGAGGCGATATACCAATGAATGAATTTCAGTTAAAGTATGGCTGCAACCCGAACCAGAAGCCTTCCAGAATCTACATGGAAGACGGCAGCGAACTGCCAATCACAATCCTGAACGGCAGACCTGGTTATATCAACTTCCTGGATGCATTAAACTCCTGGCAGCTGGTTAAGGAAGTAAAGGAAGCTCTGGGCATGCCAGCAGCAACTTCCTTCAAGCACGTTTCTCCAACTTCTGCAGCCGTTGGCGTAAAGCTGTCCGATGATCTGAAGAAGGCATGCTTCGTAGACGATATCGAAGGTCTGGACGAATCCCCTCTGGCTTGCGCATATGCAAGAGCAAGAGGTACCGACAGAA
>JAFYKS010000142.1 GCA_017537495.1 Bacillota bacterium
GCTGCGGCCTGTTTCATTTCTTTTTCCAGCTTCTTTACGTATTCGGTCAGTTCCTTCTTGGTCAGTTCCAGAGGACTCTTGCCCTTGTATTCCGCCTGCTCTTCGGCAGCCTTGGTGGCTTCAATAACCGCGCGGACGGATTTTTTGACGGAAGCAGGGGTGATGCCGTTGGCCTTGTTATAGGCATCCTGGATGCTGCGTCGGCGCTCAGTTTCATCGATGGCAGCCTGCATGGCTTTGCTGATATGATCCGCATACATGATAACCCGGCCATCCACGTTACGCGCCGCACGGCCAATGGTCTGAATCAGGGAAGTTTCCGTACGGAGGAACCCTTCTTTGTCGGCATCCAGAATGGCTACCAGGGACACTTCCGGAATATCCAGGCCCTCACGGAGCAGATTGATGCCCACCAGTACGTCGAAAACGCCCAGTCGCAGGTCACGTATAATTTCCATACGCTCCAGAGTATCCACCTCGGAGTGGAGATAACGAACCTTTATATTCACGCCCTTCAGATAGTCGGTCAGGCTTTCTGCCATCTTCTTGGTCAAGGTGGTTACGAGGACACGCTCGCCCTTTTCTGTCACCTTTCGGATTTCACCGATGAGATGGTCAATCTGGCCTTCAGTCGGCTGAATGTCAATCGGCGGATCCAGCAGTCCGGTCGGACGGATAATCTGTTCCGCACTGATGCCGCCGGCCTGTTCTCTTTCATACTGTGCAGGTGTTGCACTTACGAAAACAACCTGACTTACCAGGTCGTCAAACTCGTCGAACTGGAGCGGTCTGTTATCAAGGGCTGACGGCAGTCTGAAACCGTATTCCACCAGAGAAGACTTGCGGGAACGGTCCCCGGCGTACATGGCCCGCAGCTGCGGCAGCATAACATGGGACTCGTCGATGATAATCAGGAAGTCTTCAGGGAAATAGTCAATTAAGGTGTATGGACGGCAGCCTTCCGGCAGGCCGTTGATATGGCGGGAGTAGTTTTCGATGCCCTTGCAGGTACCGATTTCCCGCAGCATTTCCAGATCGTAGCGGGTACGCTGCTCGATGCGCTGTGCTTCCAGCAGTTTGCCCCGGTCACGGAACCAGGTTACCCGGTCTTCCAGTTCCTCTTCAATGGTTTTGATGGCAGCTTCCATCTTTTCCGGGCTGGTTACGTAATGGGATGCCGGATAGACAGCCACATGGGTTCTCAGGCCCCAAATCTCCCCTGTCACCGGGTTTATTTCCTTAATCGTCTCTATCTCATCACCGAAGAGTTCCACCCGCACAGCGGCTTCTGCGCCCGCAGGATAGATGTCTATAATGTCTCCCCGCACACGGAAACAGCCGCGTTCAAAGCCCATGTCATTCCGGTTGTACTGGATGTCCACCAGTTTCCGCAGGATCTCATTGCGCTCCTTCACCATTCCCGGTCTTAAGGAGAGCACCTGGTTTTCACAGTCCACCGGGCTCCCCAGGCCGTAGATACAGGATACAGATGCCACGATGATAACGTCACGACGCTCTGCCAGAGCTGCAGTAGCCGAGTGACGCAGCTTTTCAATCTCCGCATTGATATCAGAATCCTTTTCAATATAAGTGTCAGTGGACGGTACGTAAGCTTCCGGTTGATAGTAATCGTAGTAGGATACGAAATACTCCACCGCATTGTTTGGAAAAAACTCCTTGAACTCACCGTGAAGCTGGGCCGCCAGGGTTTTGTTATGGGAAATAACCAGAGTAGGCCGGTTCACCTGGGCAATCAGGTTGGCCATGGTAAAGGTCTTCCCGGAACCGGTTACGCCCATAAGGGTCTGATACTTGAGGCCATCTTCCAGTCCCTCCTTCAGCCGTGCCACCGCTTCCGGCTGGTCACCCATCATTTTATATTCAGATACTAACTCGAACTTATCCATGTTTGTCTCCTGTCAATATCAGTGTATTACTAATATTATTATTCCCTTTTATCATACCATAAACCGCCTCATTTCGCAAACAGTTGTTCGGTCTGCCTTGAAATTTGACACGGCCGCCGCTCTGTGCTACAGTTTAATTAACAAAACGGAAAGGAGCCGCCATGCGTATCACTGACAGAATGACGACCGCCTGTTTTCCACAGGGCCGGAACACAATTGAATATACCCTGATTCTGCCGGAAAACTGCCGGGGACTGGTGCTCTGGCTCCATGGCTATCAGGAACGCAGTTCTCAGATTCTGCAGCACCCGGTTTTGGAACAGCTGGCCGAAGAGCATCATCTGGCGGTGGCCATCCCAGATGTGCCGGATA
>JAFYKS010000016.1 GCA_017537495.1 Bacillota bacterium
ACTACAGAGCCTGTACATAATGCAGGATTCGACCTGGATGAAGACTGTATCGAAGCAGCAGTGGATCTGTGCATGAACGCACTGGATTCCATGCATGGCTAAACAATAACGATATTAAAAGAAACAAACGAGGAGGAACCGGTATGATTATTTTGAAAAATGCCCGTTTGATCGGGCCTCTGACAGAAGGTTATGATGGACAGTATGCCGACATCTGGGTAGATAACGGCCGTATTGCTGAGATCCGCCCTCAGGGCTGGACTCCGTCCGGAAGCGGTCTGTATCCGGAAGGGGTGAAGATTATTGATGCCCGTCAAAACACCGTCATGCCGGGTCTTATCGACATGCATGCGCATGTATATATGAAATCTTTGGATTTCAATAAGGTGAAGGGGCTTGATGCAGCTCACAGCGTACTCAATGCATATATGTATGCTGGTGAATATCTGAAGGCAGGTTATACTACAGTCCGTGACTGCGGATGTATGTATAATGTGACCGTGGCACTGGAAGAAGCACGTAAGGCAGGAGAACTTCTAGTTCCACGTCTTATTTCCAGCGGACAGATTCTCACCCCGACAGAAACAGGCAACGATACTTTCGGGGAACTGTATGTGGAAGCAGACAGTCCTGAAGAAGTGCGTAAGGCTGCACGCCGTCAGTTCCAGCTGAAGAACGATTTCATCAAGTATATGGTAACAGGTGCATTCTTAAATGAAAAGGGAAGTCCGGGAATGGTCATTGCCACCCTGGATGAACTGAAGGCTGCCGTGGAAATCGCAGAAATGAAGGAATCCTATGTCTGCGGTCATGCTCACAGTGCAGAAGGCATTAAGCGTGCCATTGCAGCAGGTATCCGTACTGTAGAACACGGTGTATTCCTGGATGATGAGTGTATTGATCTGTTCCAGAAGACACCGAACTGTTATCTGGTTCCAACCGGTGCCATTACCATTGCATGCGAAGGTGACACCGAGTTCCTGTCAGAGAACCTGAAGGAAAAGGCATACCAGTATTTTGAAGATGAAAGAAATAATATCAATAAGGCTTACCAGGCTGGTCTGAAGATGGGCTTCGGTTCTGACCTGGATATGGAAAACTTCGTACAGAATATCGGTTACGAGTTTACTGCCAGAACCGATTACTATAACTTCAAGCCGATGGATATTCTTCTGCAGGCAACAAAGAACAGCGCTGAAATCATGAAGCTGGATGACATCACCGGTACCGTTAAGGTGGGCAAGATGGCAGACCTGATTGTCTGTGACGGAAATCCGGATGAAAACATCCGTGTCATGAACAAACCTCTGCTTCACGTAATGGCAGAAGGCAAAATTGTATATTAGAATATGCATCATACAGAAAAAGAGCTCCGCGCGGATCGTGCAGGAGCTCTTTTTCATAGGGGATTTATGTGGTGCATGTTACTTTTCGATATCGTCATCATCGTGGATAGTGCTGGTCAGGTTCAGATCTTCGAAACCTTCACCGATGATTTCAAAAGCACTGGTCAGGATGATGAATGCACTTGGATCATATTTATGTACGATTGCCTTCAGGCGAGGCATTTCGTTTGGCTTTACGACCACCAGCAGAATCTTTCGTTCTGCACCGGCATACATACCGGTACCGGTAAGGCAGGTAGCACCGCGTTCCATATCATACAGAATCGCATGGGCAATTTTGTCCATATTTTTATTGGCAAAAATATAGAACATGTCTGCCTTGTTAAAGCCGCTGTTGATTTTGTCCGTTACGATGGATGTTACTGCAATAGCAAGGATTGCGTAGATACCGGCTTCGATTTCACCGTATACAACCATAGCCAGACAGACGATGGAACCATCGATGAGCAGAAGGAGGGTACCCAGGCTCACATGACGGAATTTGGTGATAATCAGCTTGGCCAGAAGGTCTGTACCGCCGGCGGAAATCTGCGCCTTTACGGAGAAGGAAGCGGCTACACCGTAGAGGATACCGCCGCAGATAACTGCCACCAGTTTATCGTCTGTAACAGAAGGAAGGAAAGCCAGGGCATCCACAATGGTGGAATACACGCCCACTGCAATCAGTGACATGAAGATATAGCTTTTTCCCTTCAGAGTGAGACCCCAGAGACAGATTGGGATGTTCAGGATAAACACCACGACACCGACCGGAAGGCCGAAGAGGGAGTTCAGAACCGTACCAATACCGGCAAGTCCTCCTGCTGC
>JAFYKS010000143.1 GCA_017537495.1 Bacillota bacterium
CAGTTTTATAAATGTTTCTCCGCTGAACTTCGGCAGAGTGCAGAAGACCTGCTCATCCCGTTTCTCCATAAGCAGGTTTTCCAGCTTGCTTCCGTCAAAGCCTGCCAGATACTCGGCCATAGTCAGACCTTCCTCCGGCAGCAGAGCCACGAAACTATATCCTTCTTTATACGGACGTACAAACCCTGTGGTATTATCATCCATCAGGTACCCAAATTCTTCGGAACGCATGTAGCTGGCCTCTGCAGTGCCTCCGTCCTCCATATAAAACCTGTCTTCAAACACATCACCTTTTTCATAAGGCTCAGCCCACTTTGCATCGAAGCAGACAGCATTCACCAGAAACATCATCTGGGCCGGACCAATCTGCGTCAGAATTTCATCAATCATGCCATCGGTATTCTCAGCACACCACTGATTGATGTCCTTTACATTGCCGGCATCAAAGGCTTCTTTGAAAACTTACGCATCGTAATATCCCCTCACATTCTGCAGGAATCCGTCCTGTACTTCCAGCCGCTCCGTGTCCCGAATCCAGACGGAGTTAGCAATTTCCAGTTTTGCGTCTTTTTCCGACAGCAGATTATTTTCCAGGTAACGAACGTGCTGACTCAGGGCATTGGTATTATAACCAAAGAATTTCTCCAGCTGCTGACGGGTCTGTCCGCCGCTGCCTTCGCTGACCATCCCCATCACCTCAATCAGAGACAGAGGTGACATAAGGAAATTTTTATTCTCTCCGCAGGCAGACCAGGTATCAGCGAAAAGCTGTTCTGACAGGCTGTGAAGTTTTACTGCCTGAGGGTCTTCGCTGGTACAGGTAATGTCTTCCACCAGGTCCGTCAAAGTTTCTGTTCCGGAGGTATATCCACCGTCGCATCCGGTCATCGCACAGGATACAGTAAGAAGTACTATCAGCAGCACGCCCGTCAGAATCTTCTTACTCATACCATCCCACCTCCCCGGTCAGGTAGTAGATTTCATTCTGCTGTGGCTCCCGCTCGATGGTGACGATGCAGGTAACCTGGTCCATTATCAGTTCGGCTGCATCTTCTAATCTTCCGTCAACATGGAATGCCTGCCCCTTTTCCATCAGCTCATCCACCCAGGTCTGGACTTTTTCTACGTCAGCGATACTGCCCCCGTGGGTTGCAGATGCACATCCATCCCCATATTCTTCGATAGTAAAGCGAGGCAGACAGTAGTACGCCAGTTCGCTGTCGTTTTCATCGGTCACCATATCATAAATATCTTTCGGCGGTGCTGCCTGCCCCGGCGCAGCACCTGGCGTCACAGTATCACGGTCTTCTGCGCCCTCTTCCCGAAGACTGTCCTCCGCCGCAGAATCATCCACTTTCTCCATGCTGCTGTTGGAAGCCGCTTCATTTTCAGTAATGCTCTCCACAGCCGCTCCATCAAAGCTGCCTTCTGCCGCCGCCCCCATGAAGTCCAGAACATCCATTTCTGCCAGACCAACGGTCAGTACCAGACATGCCGCCGCTGCACTCAGCCCGGAAACCACTCTCTTTTTATATTTCTTTCTCTTCACCAGTTCTGCATCCCGCTTGGTATAGACACTGGCCAGAAATTCTTCTCTATCCTTCATAATCATAGCCCTCCCGCTCCAAAATCTTCCGCAGGGACTGTTTCCCCCTGTACACCAGGTTTTCCACCTGTTTCCGGTTCTTCTTCATAACGTGTGCCGCCTCCTCATGAGACAGGTCCTCGAAGTAGACCAGGTGGAGTGCCATCCGGTAATCCTCAGAAATCTCTCCCAGTGCCTGGTTCAGCATACGCTTTTCCACCGTGTCCAGCAACGCATCCTCCAGATCCGAAACCTCTGCCACACGCTCAGCCTCATCCAGGGGAACAACCTGAAGACGGGATGTTTTGCGGAGAAAATCCACCGCTTTATTGCGTCCAATGGCGAAAATCCAGGTTTTCAGGGCACACTGAAAACGGAACCGCTTCGGATGAAGCAGCACTTCCACAAACACATCCTCGGCCAGGTCCTCCGCTGCGTGCAGGTCACCCACATACCGATACAGGAAAAATATGAGGCTCTCGCGGTATTCGTCCACGATTTCCACGAAAGCGTTTTCGTCGCCAGCCAGAAAACGGCGGTAGCTACTGTCACCGTCTCGCATACATGACTCCTTTCATCCCTTTTGTATCTATTAGTCGGCCCGAAGCCGTAAATCACTCACCCTAATTTTACAATAATTATAAAAAAATTGCCAGAATCAGTCTGCTTTGGTATAATAAAGGATAGCGACAAGGAGGTACTCTTATGGCTGAAAAGAAAAAAACTGTGAAACCCATCGGGAAGCCAAACCCGTTCCTATACTATCTGCTGGCCTATGTGGCCGGGCCAATCTTCAGGCTGGTGTGCCGTGTGAAGATTGACCGTTCTGCCCTGCAAAACATCCAGGGTCCGGCTTTCATCGTCTGCCCGCACATCTCCAACATTGACTTTATTCTGGTGGCGCTGGCGCTGCTGCCGCACCGTCCGAATTTCGTCACCAGTGAGCACTTCATGGCCCGTCCGCTGATTCGGTGGTTCCTGACGAAGATGGCAGTCATCCCGAAAAAAATGTACTGTGCCGATATTCGTGCCATGCGAAGCATTCTTCAGGCGAAGGATCAGGGGCACCTGATTGTGATATTCCCGGAAGGACGCCTTTCCTGCTTCGGTCACTCCGTAAACCTGACCGATGGTACTGCAGAACTGGTAAAAAAGCTTGGCATCAACGTATATACCGTCACAGGAAACGGTGCTTACCTGACCCTTCCCAAGTGGGGTAAGGCCGGTCTCCGTCCCGGTCGGATCCAGGTTGAAAGCGTCAAGCTTATGGATGCAGAAGACATCCCTGACCTGAGCGTAGCTGAAATTCAGGAAATTCTGGAAAAGGCTATCCTCCATGACGAGGACAAGGTTGCCCGTGAAATGATGTCCGGTGTGAAATATAAGTGCAAAGCACCTGCAGAAGGTCTGGACGGAATCCTCTATAAATGTCCGGAATGCGGAGCCGAATTCCGCATGGAAACTTCCGGCAACATGATTCGCTGCAGTGCCTGCGGACTGGAAGTGAAGCTGGATGAAAGCTATGTGCTTCACGGCGGTCCTTTCAACTCTATTAACGAGTGGTTCTTCTGGCAGATGGAACAGATTGACCTGGATGTGCCTCTGGAAAGTGAAACCACTGTCATTGCAGTAGGACCTGACGGCAACCGTGATTTTAATGCCGGTTCCGGTACCATCCGCATAGACCGTGAGACCATTCACTTCTCTGGAACTGTTTTCGGCGAAGTGCTGGAATTCGAAGAAACAACCCGCAGTGTCAAAGCATTCCCGGCCGCTGTAGGAAGCCACTTCGACCTCTACCACAACAAAATCATGTACAACTTCCGCCTTCAGCCGGATCCAAGGGCAAACATGAAATGGGTTGCTTTCCTGGATAAGCTGAATAATAATGTGAGAACTGAATAATCCGCACGAAAAAAGGATGTCACTGTGACATCCTTTTCTTTTGTATTTATTTCTTCGGCAGCTTCCACGTAAGCACCACAGCCAGTGCCAGATAAACGGCACAGACCAGATAACCACAATTGAAACTTCCGAAATGATCTGCCAGAGCCCCCGCCAGCTGAGAACCGATAAAGCCGTTGACAAAGCCGAGGCAGGCAATAAGGCCGTAGTTCTGGGCACAGTATTTTGCACCGAACAGTTTGCTCACCAGAACCGGTGTCAGCGCCATAATAGCTCCGCAGTGAAGGCCGTCGATGATGCAGCCTGCCGCAAAAGTCAAAGGCGAAGTGTACATACCAAAAAGCAGCAGATTAATCAGGTTTGCTGCGCCCATGACCATGAGGACTTTGCGGGCTGAATACTTATCAGCAAAATATCCGCCGCCGAACCGTCCCACACAGGTGCACACGGACAGAATGCTGACGAAAACGTAGCCGCTGGAAAGTCCGCCCTGCATGGTGGTAATCATGGAGATATGATTGATTGGAACCAGTGCTGCCGATGCACCGAATATGTAAGTTCCCAGCAGTATCCAGAATGTACCGGTACGAATCATTCCACGGCAATCAAGATCCACTGCAGGAGCATCGCCCCCGGCAGCTTTCACTGCCTTTGCATAGCCCTGACCCGGTTCCGGCAGACGGAAGAAAGAACCAGCCAGGAATACCACCACGATGATGGACGTGCCGATTACATTAAACGCCTGCTGTATGCCGCCGTGGCCGATAAAGAATTCAGCCACAACAGCCATAACCACGCTTGACATACCGTAAACGCTGGAAATCAGCCCGCTGACACGTCCCTGCCGCTCAGGCGGAATCCATTTGAGAACCGTGGCTGATGTGGTGGAAAAGCATGCTCCCACGCCGCAGCCATGGAGCACACCATAGCCGAAGGCCACCCCGCCCACAGTCATGAAATTCGCTGCCACCAGAAGTCCCCCACCCATGAGCAGTGCTCCCACGCGAAGGGTCATACGTGGACCGTACTTTTCCTGAAAGAACCCGAACAGCAGCATTGACAGAGAATACGCCACTGCCATGATGGTGCTTGGCAGTGCAGCCTGAGCATTGGTCCAGCCTTCCTGTCCAATCAAAGCTCCCGCAAACACACTCCAGGCATAACTTAGCCCCAGATGCAGATTAATAAAAACAGCACAAATCAGAACAATCTTTTTTCTGCTGGATCTGTTTTTCATATGTAAATTCCTCCTGTATTACTTCCTCTGTCCCCGTTTTTCTTCTCTGTCAAGAAAGCTCCGGTACGTGTCAAACCCGTACCGGTCAGTTCCTCGATGGAGAATCAGAAATCCGACGGTGATATTTACTGCCGCAAGAAAATAAATCCAAATCCGTTCCATAAACCAGACTCCCCTTATAATCAACTTTGTTTTCTGGTAAAATTGTACACCCCATCCCACATAAAATCAACCAGTTTTTTCCATTCAGTTTCCTTTCGGCGACTTTGGCGTAAAGATCAGTGATATGACATATCCAAAGGCGATGGCCACCGCAATTCCTGCCGAGGTTGCCTTCAGGGGCCCCATAATTGCCTCTAAAAAGCCTTTTTCAGCCCCTTCCATGGCACCTTTGGCAAGATTGTACCCAAATCCCGGAAGAGGCACTGTAGCCCCGTTTCCGGCCAGTTTTACCAGTGGTTCATAAAGACCCACTGCCTGCAGTACTACCCCGGACACCACGAAAATCACAAGAACCCTGGGAGCGGTCAGTGTTGTGGCATCCATGAGAATCTGACCAATCAGGCAGAATCCTCCGCCAATCACAAATGCCCATACATAGTCCATTATTCCGTTCAGTATTCCCTCCATTTACTCCACCTCCAGTGAAATTGCGTGTGCGATTCCCGGTATGCTTTCTCCCTGCAGCGGCGAAATCACGGACAGCATGGCTCCCGTGGACATGAGCAGCACTTTTTTCAGTTCACCCTGTTCCATCCGCTGCAGCAGATGTCCTGCAAAAACCGATGCCGAACAGCCGCATCCGCTTCCGCCGCTGTGCACATCCTGATCTTTGGTATACAGCATGGTGCCGCAGTCATCATAGCGTTCCCGGACTTTTGCAGAAGGGAGCCCCGCATCCACAAGCAGATCCATGACAATTTCCCTGCCGATGAATCCCAG
>JAFYKS010000144.1 GCA_017537495.1 Bacillota bacterium
ATAGTAAGTCTGTTTTTTATTCATCTTACCTTCCATATGAATCTGCGGCTTTTTCGTATCTTTAATGGTAAAAGTCAATACGGATTTGTTTCCATAATTGTCATATGCACGGATATAATATGTTCCGTTTTCTGTAAACACTTTTTCTCCGCTGAGTTTCTTGTACTTACCGTATTTTTCAGCAGACGGTTCTCTGAATTTATACTGTGCCTTCTGAACCCCGACAGCATCTTTCACTGCGATTGTTCTGGCACTGTTGTAAGTCTTTTTATTTTTTGCACCGCTGATAACAGGACCTTCGGTTTCCTCTTCAGCAGGAACCGTGGATACGATGATTTCCTGCGAAGTTACCAGTTCATCACTGCCAAAGGAAAACACTGCACTCTTTTTATCTTCAGACAGCTGGCCATTGGTGAATACGATTTCTTCCGGCATGGAAACAGCAATTCTGGCCATAACAGCAGATTCATCCATCCACTCTTTCATAGACTCCACATCAGCTTCAGTCAAGTCAGAATAAAATGTAAAATGAATAAGATCCGGTGAAACATATATGTCCTTATATCCGCTGTTTTTCAGAAAGGCTTTCAGTTCCTCACAGTCAGCAAATTCCACACGGTCTTCTGCAACATAATATGTTCTGCCGTCTTCCTCTTCAATACGTGCCTCTGAAACACCCATCTCCTCTGCAGTCATTCCCATCTCTGCACCAACAGCGTCCGCGGTTTCCTTATCAATCCATACAGAAGAAACCACATGTCCGCTTCCATCCTCATTGAGAACCATGGTATTTTCACAGCGCATACATCCGGTAAAAAACATCATCATCATAATAAGTGCCACAGCAGCCTCCATTCTTTTTTTCATACACACCTCCGTAATATACAGGTTTATCAAGTTCAGTATATCACAGGAAAAAGTGTATTTAAAGGTTCTATTATTGAAAAAGACTGAAAAAGTAATCCCATGTTTCCGGTGCATATTCTTTCAGAGACTCCGGTCTTGTTATATACATCTCAAAGGTTTCCGCAAGATATTCTCTGTTGCTGCGGTAATGTTCCCGCAGGTTCAGCGAGTCCTTCTCCATCAGACTTGCTGCCGCCTCCAGAATATCCGTCCCACTGTCCCGGCAGGAATACTGAACCATATGTCCAAACTCATGAAGCAGACATTGTTCTATCATACCGGAAAATCCACGGTCCCGGTTTTCTTTTAGATAGATATTCCCGTCGCTGCATGCATAGGCACCTGCTCCCATCTTTTCAAATTCTTCTCGTTCAAAGGAACTTTCCACATGGATTTTCAGGTTTTCCCCCATCATATTTCTTGCCTGCGCCGGAAGAAGACAGTAAAAATATCGAATCCGCTTTAAAAAGTTTTCTTTATCGCAGGAACAGGAAATATTGATTTCGGGGAACTCAGCTTTTTCATTTTTTAAAATATCCGTACTGTGTTTCCGAATAAAAACCACGCGTCCGTCCGTATACAGCTTGTACCACCGTTTCGTCTCCCCGAGAGTATACATGACCTGATCTCTGCAAAATACTGTTTCTGCAGATTTTGCCGGTTCTGTGTACAGAATGCAGTTTTCCCTGAGTGTCAGTTTCCGGTGCGCATTCGCCGTAAAATAGTTCCACCGGGGCCTTTTCGAAGTCAGCAGGTTCTCCGGCAGATAGAGCGTCTGCCCCAGATGTTTTATTATACAGTAACCCTTCCGCCAACCAGCAGGTTTTACTGCCTCTCCCTTACCATACACTGCTGCCGCATATTCATAATTAACTGACGGATACAGATAAGCAAAGGCCTGCGTTTTCAGATATACGGTCTGCAGATTGTGCTCTGCAGACCATGCTGTAACGGTACACAGGATAAAGGGCAGCAGAAATGCAGCTAATCGTTTCATACCCTATTCCTTTCTGGCCCAGGCAGTGCCAAATGCGGCTGCCGCAAGAAGAATCAGCCACAGCCACAGATTATCTGTATCACCAGTCTTCGGTACGTTGGTCTTCGGCGCTTCTTCCTCTGGTTCTTCCGGTGTTGGCTTTGGTTCTTCCTCTGGTTCATCTTCCTCAGGTTCCTCCGTTGGTTCCTCTTCTGGTGCTTTCAGAAGTACTGTCTGGCCTTCATCAGTAATATCCTGATGTTCTGCTACCTTTGTTTCAGTTTCTGCAGTTCCATCACCATTCAGGTCGGTCAGCAGGAAGAGTTCTTCAAAGACTACCAGAGACTTGCCTCCCAGCTCGCTGCCATCGAAGGTGAAAGTCACATCCACACTGCCGTTTGCTGCAGTGGCCTTAAATCTGGTTTCTGCAGTAACTGGCTTGCCATCAATCATCAGCTGACCTCCGGTTGCCTGATCCATCAGCACGCCCTTCAGAATGTATTCTCTGCCCACGGTCAGGTTCCAGCAAGTTACTGTATCCACGATGGTCACAGACTTATCTGCTTCAGAGATATGGTCATTTGTCTCACTGTCTGTTGCTGTGGTTCGAATCGTAGGATCGCTTGGTGCCGGAATGTATGGCACATTCGGTCCCTTCGGTACGTCCTTGGCGTCATTCTTGATTTCACCGCTTGTCAGATTGTCCAATGTATTGATCTTAATCTGTACGGTCTTTGCAGCTGAATCCTGTCTTGCAAAGGTCACGCTCTTTACAAATTCCAGACCTTCAGTCTGCTTCACACCGTCCACAGTGGCTGCTGGTTCTTCTGCATCGCTGGTAGCACCGATCAGGCTGCCGCTGACAGATACAGTTACATTTCCGTCCTTGGCAACTTCCACAATGTATACGCTGCCGTCTGCCGCCTTCAGGCTTGTCTTTTCCCCCTCATCCAGTCTCACCGGCTCTGCTCCATCCAGGTTTACATTTAAAAAGTAGTCAAATACCTTGTTTCCCTTATCGTCCACTTTCTGGATCATGTCTTCCGGATCCTCAGGATTATCAGGATTTGGAATCATGACTGGTTCATGGACAGTTTCTGCTGTCAGCTGGGATGTACCCTTTGCTGCAGCGAATGTCAGTGAGTGTGCCTTCGTATTATTTACATCCTCCTGCTTTTCTTCCATGATATACTTTGCAAAATATCCTGTATATGCGGCTTCCGGCACATACTGCCCGGTCTGACCATCGTAGGTGTAGCTGTAAGTGCTACCATCTACGGTCAGCGTCAGGGTTTTGCCGTTTGGCAGGGTGATATCAGCTGGCGTGCTTTCGGTCACTTCTACCAGGTATCGTGTCATGTCTTCATAGCTTGTTTCGTGCACTGTGTTCGAACTGTTCACGAGGATCTTTGTATTTGGATACTCCTTCAGAAGGTCGATGGTAATGCTTGCTTTGCCGTGGCTTTCCATGACAGCCTCAATAGTCATGCCATCAAGGTCTGCTCCATCCGCATCCCTGCTGATATACAGAGGCTCAGACTTCACATCACCAACTGCAAAGTAGAATGGGGTTTCATTCAAATAGTAGCCA
>JAFYKS010000145.1 GCA_017537495.1 Bacillota bacterium
CACATGATCAATCTGCTGCAGGATCTTGAGGGCAGCCTGGATTACGAAAAGCCGGAAATGCTGGCGCATATCGATAAGTATCTGGCTTTACCGGAAGTGGAGAAAAAGCGCTTCCAACTGGCAAGACGACTGCGTTATGTGAACTGGTTAAGTGATATGCCGAAACTTCAGGCAGGAACTATTTCACAGTTTGATGAGGTTATAAAAAGCATTCCGGATCAGGCCGATTGGGACATAAAAATGAATGAAATTATAGGACGATATATATAAAAAATTATTACAGAAAAAAATTTCCAGTTGCAAACCCTTGAAAACACATACTTATCAGAGAATTTTAAAATATTTAACAGATTTCGGTATGGACTTTATTCAGGGGATTGTGTATAATGTAGGAACAAACCAATTAATAACGGCAGATTTATGCTCTGCCGAAAAAGAAAAAGGGAGGTCAATGTAAAATGGCTGATTTAAAAAAAGCATTAGAACTGGCAACTCGCGTTTGTGAGTACATCGAAAAGGACGCTCTGACTGAAGAAGACAAAAAAGCGATCCATGACGAATCTATCGAAAACTTTAACGAATACTACAACCCAGGTTGGTTAGAATACAGAAAATCTGTATCCACTGACTCTGCGTTCGTAGAATGGGAAGATGACGGCGACGTATTCAGAGATCTGAACGGCGTTGAATTCATCGACTGCTTAGGCGGATTCGGTATCTACGCTTGCGGACACAACAACAGAGAAATCAAGAAAACTGTTGCTGCTCAGTTAGACAGATACTGCCTGCACTCCCAGGAACTGGTTGACCCATTAAGAGGTTACCTGTGCAAACTGATCGCTATGGTTACTCCAGGAGACATGCAGTACTCCTTCTTAACTAACGGTGGTGCAGAAGCAGTTGAAATGGCTCTGAAACTGGCTAGACTGGCTACAGGCGGAAAATGGTTCATCTCCACAGTAAACGCATTCCACGGTAAATCCATGGGCGCTATCTCCATGGGTGGTAAAGCTGCTTACAGAGAAGACTACATCCCAATGATCCAGCAGGTTCAGCACGTTGAATACGGTAACGCAGAAGCTACAAGAGCTGCAGTTAAAAACTTAACAGCAGTTGGCGAAAAAGTTGCTGGTATCATCGTAGAACCAATCCAGGGTGAAGGCGGAGTTATCATTCCACCAGATGGATACATGAAAGAACTGAGAGCTATCGCTGACGAATACGGCTGCTGCCTGATCGCTGACGAAATCCAGACTGGTTTCGGTAGAACTGGTACTTGGTTCAGATGTAACCACGACGATGTTACTCCAGACATCATGACATTCGGTAAAGCTACTTCCGGTGGTGTAGTTCCTATCACAGGTATCGTTGCAAGACCTTGGACTTATGAAAAATCCGGTATCGGTACTGGAGAAGAAGGCAAAATGTTCTCCAACCCATGGATCTTAGGTTCCCCAACATTCGGTGGTAACCCTCTGGCTTGCTCCGCAATGATCGCTACAATCAAATACATGATCGAAAACGACATTCCTGGACAGATGAAAGAAAAAGGTGACTACTACCTGGCTGGACTGGCTAAATTACAGGAAAAATACCCTACAGTTCTGAAAACATTCAGAGGCGCTGGCCTGCTGATCTGCATGGAATTCCCAGAAGCAGAAGTTGGTTACAACGTAACTAAAGAAATGTTCGACAGAAAAGTAATGGTAGCTGGTACATTAGTTAACGCTAAGACAGTAAGAATCGAACCACCTGCAACTCAGTCCTACGAATCTATCGATAGAGTACTGGCAGTTCTGGACGAAGCTCTGGCTGCTACTAAAGCTGAATTCAACCTGTAAGATTATTACATAAACCTTATAGAGTTTAATTGGTTACCCAAAGACCTGCAACGTAAGTTGCAGGTCTTTTTTCTTTTTGGCTTTGTTGGGCTGTGTGTCGAATTTTGTCGATTATAACCAGTGCACTGGGAAGAGGCTACTTGTGATAATTTATTATCATTATTGGTGCTAGTTTTGTTGTTGATGAAAATTTAATTTTTGGCATTATCGCTGGCGTGCATATTTGAGTGATTTTATGATAAAAAATTATCCTTGGGGAGTGATTTGGTTTTACTGTCATATTTGATTGAAATATGTTATACTAATCTGTAGGCGTAATTTCTGAATGGTAATCGGATTATGCGATAATTATTAAAAAGCAAGGAGAAAATGATGGTTTCACCTGTATTTTATCAGTTTGACAGATTAATTATCCTGGATCAGACACTGCTCCCGGGAGAGGAAAAATATATATATTTAGAAACAAAAGAAGATGTATGGCAGGCAATAAAAAAGCTGCAGGTCAGAGGAGCTCCGGCTATCGGTGTTGCTGCAGCCTACGGGGTTTATGTTGCAATTAAGGACACACCGGCATACTCTTTCTTTGATATTGCAAGAGAACTGCATAATACATGCATGTATCTGGCTACTTCCAGACCTACTGCTGTAAATCTGGTCTGGGCTCTCAACCGAATGGAAAAGAGGGTGTTCGAAATAGGAGAGGAAGTTGACAAAACACTTCCTTGGGAACAGCAGGAAAAATTTATTAAAGATCAGTTGCTGGAAGAGGCACATAAAATCCGTCAGGAAGATATCGACGCATGTAAGGCTATGGGAGAGCATGGATTATCGCTTCTCGAAAAGGGAATGGGAATCCTTACTCACTGTAATGCGGGGACTCTGGCAACGGCAATGTATGGAACTTGTCTGGCACCGATCCATTTGGGTCAGGAGCGGGGATATGATTTCAAGGTCTATGCCGATGAAACGAGACCATTGCTGCAGGGAGCCAGACTGACTTCCTGGGAACTGGCAAAATCAGGAGTAGATGTTACGCTGATTTGCGATAATATGGCATCTACTGTGATGAAGCAGGGAAAAATTCAGGCTGTTGTTGTAGGATGTGACCGCATGGCAGCCAATGGTGACGGAGCAAACAAGATCGGTACCGGCGGAGTGGCTATCCTGGCAAAGGAATATGGAATTCCGTTCTATATGTATGTACCGACTTCTACTATAGATTTGGATACGGCTACGGGAGATGATATTGTCATCGAGGAACGTGATGGCCGTGAAATCAGTGAAATGTGGTATGACAAACCGATGGCACCAGATGGTGTGAAGACATATAATCCGGCTTTCGATGTGACAGACCATAAATATATCACTGCTGTTATTACTGAAAAGGGTATTGTTTATCCGCCTTATAGTGAAAATCTGAAGAAATTATTTGAGTAATGGCCTGATTGGCCTGGAAAGGATTTGTAGATGGGCTACAAAGTAAAACTGAATCTGTTCGAAGGGCCTTTTGACCTGCTGGTTTATCTGATTGAGAATGCCCAGATGAGTATATATGACATCCAGATTTCAGAGATTACAAAGCAGTATATTGCTTATATGGATCAGCTGAAGAAAATGGATGTACCGGTTGCGGCGGAATTCCTTGTATTGGCTTCTGCGCTGCTGGAAATTAAATCAAAAATGCTGCTTCCGAGAACGGCACCTGATGAAGAGGGTGTTGTTATGGAAGATCCGCGTAGCGAACTGGTCGAAAAACTGCTGGAATACAAGCAGTTCAAGCAAATGGCAGAACTGCTGCAGCGCCGCGAGGAAATGGGCATGAACATAATTGAAAAGCCGCAGGAGGATTTGTCTGAATATGTAGGCGAGGCTGATGAATATCTCAGTCTGGATCTGAAACAGTTCGTAGCTGCATTCGAACAATTTCTTCACAAAAAGAAAAAGGTTGAGGAAATCCGTAAACATCATATACGTACAGAAAAGCAGCGTGTAACTGCAGAAGCCAGAATGGCGGACATCCACCACTTCTTTAAGATGGAGCCAGATAAAAAAGCTGACTTCCGTGAGCTGATACAGAAGGCAGACGATAAGTATGATGTTGCACTGACATTCTCCAGC
>JAFYKS010000146.1 GCA_017537495.1 Bacillota bacterium
CCCAGCACACGGCAGCGGTTGTAGTCTTCCACATCAATAATATTCGTATGACCGCCGCTGGTTACCAGAGCCATGAACGGTGGTTTCAGCTCCGGATACTCGATGTAGTTGGCGCTGATGTGTCCCAGAATGTGGTGCACACCCACCAGCGGAATGTCATGGGCAAAAGCCGCCGCCTTGGCAGTCGCCACACCCATGAGCAGAGCACCTACCAGGCCCGGTCCCATGGTCACACCAATCAGGTCGATGTCCTTCCAGGTTACCTTTGCTTCTTCCATGGCCTGATCCACCACCCGGTTGATGTTTTCCAGGTGATGACGGGATGCAATTTCCGGCACTACGCCGCCATACTGCTTAAAAATATCAATCTGTGACGAAATCACGTTGGCCCAAACTTCTCTGCCATCAGCCAGCACCGCTACGGATGTCTCATCGCAGCTGGATTCAAATGCCATCGTGATAAATTTACCGTCTTTCATTGTGTTTCCTCTCTGTCTGTTGCATTTTCAGGGAAATTTCTCCGATTCGTCCAGCAAATCTTCATTTTCCCCCGAAAAACATCCGGTTTCGGGCTATTTCCCTTCTAACTTTCGCACTATTTTATGTCAACTGCCCTTTCATCCAGCAAAATATACTGTTTTCGCTGTACAGAAATGTAAGTCTACGTTTTTCGTGCAATTTCAGCCTCGAAATACTATTGTTTCGCTCCATTTTCGCTGTCATTTCATAAAATTGCTGGACAAAAATAACTTTTCTGTTCGTCCATACAACAATTTCTCTATTCTCTCCACATGATAATGGCGTCTTCGCCGTTGTCCTGGTAGTAGCCGGCACGGACACCCACTTCACGGAAGCCTTTGCCTGCGTAGAGGGCCTTGGCCGGTTCGTTTCCGGCGCGGACTTCCAGAGTGAACCGTTCCACCCCTGCCTCTTCACAGGAAGCAATGAGCACATCCAGCATGTTGGATGCGATGTGCTTTCTGCGGTAGTCCGGGGATACTGCCACGTTGGTGATGTGGCCCTCGTCCACGATGTTCCAGATGCCCACGTAACCGCAGACCACCCCTTCCACCTCCGCTACGATGTAGAAGGAAAGCTTATTATTCAAAATATCATGTTCCAGGGATTCGTAGGACCAGGGATCTGTGAAGCATACCTGCTCCAGGCCTTCAATAGCCAGGATGTCCCTCTCCTCCGCCTGTCTGATAATTAACTGTGCCACGACGCACACCTCCTATTCCTGAGTCGGAAGTTTACAAATAGGCAGTTGGCCTGCAGCCAGCTTTTCTTCTGCTTCTGCCTTACGCATGTATTCCGGATGCAGGTCGTTATAGTGCAGAACTTCGCCTGCCTTAACCTTTTCGTAGGCCAGTTTTGCCACGGCAGCAGCGTTCTGATAACGCACTTCCACAGGGGCGAAGAAATAGTCCTTTTCCAGCAGCATGAACGCCTGGGACAGTTCCTCCAGAATCTTTGGTTCGTAAGCGTCAATACCGTCGCCGTAGAAAATAACAGGACGTCCGTCTTCCTTCACCTGACTGCGTACGATTTCCAGTACGTCGGCCAGCATGGTTGGGCAGCCTTCCAGATAGCCGTCCACGATGCCGTAAACCTGACCGCGGCGGGCATTTAAAATACCCACAACCACAGGATCACCTGCAGGCACGCAGTCCATGGTGTTCACGCCCATGGTTACATTGTCCTTATACATGAATGCATCCAGAGTCGGTACGCTGACGCACGGAATGTCCAGAGCCTGAGCCAGAGCGCGGGCAGTGGATACGCCGATACGGATGCCGGTGAAAGAACCGGGACCCGCAGAAACAGCGATGTGGGACAGTTCGGATTTTACTACGTTGGCGGATTCCAGCAGACGGCCCACCATCGGCTGCAGATCCTTCAGATGATTCATCTCGTCGGTGGAGGTCATTTCCCCCAGCACCACACATTTATTCTCTTCTTCACTGACAAGAGCCACAGAACCGAAAGGTCCGGTGGTCTCAATTGCTAAAATGTACATTTATATACTCTCCCGTTTTCTTCTTCCGCGTAGTCGATGCAGATAAATTTCGTATCTTCCGGCAGGGCTTCCATTACCAGGTCCGCCCACTCTACCACGCAGACACCGCGGCCGTAAAAATACTCGTCCGCCCCGATTTCGAACAGGTCCTCTGCATTGCGCAGACGGTATACGTCGAAATGGCACAGAGGCAGCCGGCCTTCCCGGTACTCCTGCACGATGGTGAATGTAGGGCTTGTGATATGGCGCTCGATGCCCAGACCTTCCGCGATGGACTTGGTCAGGGTGGTTTTGCCGGTGCCCAGGTCTCCAATCAGGGCATAAACCGTACCCGGCAAAGCTTCCTCTGCCAGCGCGAGTCCGAACGCCCGGGTGTCGTCTTCATTTCTAATTTCGATAATTCTTTTAAATTCCATAAGTCTCCTTAACGATGTAAGAACGGTGAAATTCTCTTGTATAAAATAAAGGTTACTACACTGTTGATACCTGCCTTCACCACATTGAATGCCAGGATGAACGGCATCAGACTCATAACTACTTCACGGGTTACACCCATGAACAGCGGGGTGATAACCAGGTTTGCAGCAAACATCATAGCGGTCATGGCGATGGTGCCGAAGAGCAGTCCAACCACAGCCATCTTCTTGGTCTTATGACGGCGGTAGATGGTGCCTGCCACCAGTGTCAGAGTAGTGGTTGCCAGAATGTGCATGATGATGCCATAGGCGCCGCTTCCTGCACTGACGGTGATTCCCTGAAGCACGGAAGTTACTACGGTCAGCAGTACGCCGGCCGCAGGACCGAAAGCGAAGGTACCGATGAGAATCGGAATGTCCGCAGGGTCGTATTCCAGAAATGCCACCATAGGGAAAATCGGGAAGTGGATAATCATAACCAGTACGATGGAGATTGCCACCAGCATGGCCATTTTCGCAAGTTTTGCGGTGTTTCTTGTTCTTTCGTTGTTCATAACATATTCCTCTCTTTCTTCTCTGAACTGAAAGTTATCGGAATCTGTCAGGCATA
>JAFYKS010000147.1 GCA_017537495.1 Bacillota bacterium
ATCTGGAGTGGGGGGACATGAACCTCTACGACTGCGGTATCGACATGCCGGAAAAGGACTGTCCGGACTGCGGCACACCGCTGATCCGTGACGGCTTCACCATCCCGTTCGCAACCTTCCTGGGCTTCGACGGGGACAAGGAGCCCGATATCGACCTGAACTTCGCCGGGGAATACCAGCCGGTTGCCCATAAATATGTAGGCACCATCTTCGGTGAAAAGAATGTATTCAAGGCTGGTACCGTAGGTACGGTTGCAGACAAGACCGCCTACGGCTACGTAATGAAATTCTTCGAAGAGCGTCAGCGTCCGATCAATAAATTCGAAGCGGACCGTCTGACACAGCACTGCACCGGGGTTAAGAGAACCACCGGTCAGCATCCGGGGGGCATCATTATCGTGCCCGATGACCATGAGATTTACGAGTTTTGTCCGGTACAGCATCCGGCTAACGACGTGAATTCCGATATCATCACCACCCACTTCGACTATCATAAGATCGACCAGAACCTGCTGAAGCTGGATATCCTGGGCCACAACGTGCCGTCCATGATCCGTCAGCTGCAGGATATGACAGGGGTAGATCCGCTGAAGGTAGACCTGACAGACCGTACGGTCCTGTCCATCTTCAACGGCATCGAAGCCCTGAAAATCGTGGATCCGGAGCACTACCGCTTCAAGCACGGTACCTATGCGATTCCGGAATTCGGTACCTCCTTCACACGAGGCATGCTGGACGACATCAAACCGGACAAGTTTGCGGATCTGGTACGAATGTCCGGCTTCTCCCACGGTACCGACGTATGGCTGAATAACGCCCAGGACTACATCCGCGACGGCACAGCCACCATGCGTGAAGTAATCTCCACCCGAGACGACATCATGAACTACCTGATTCTGAAAGGAATCGAAAACAAGACCTCATTCCAGATCATGGAAGACGTTCGAAAGAACCGTCCGCTGAAGGACGAGCAGCTGGCCATCATGAAGGAGCACGGCGTACCGCAGTGGTACATCGACTCCTGTATCAAGATCCAGTACATGTTCCCGCGTGCTCACGCGGTGGCATATGTAATGATGTCCTTCCGAATGGCCTGGTACAAGGTTTACTTCCCGCAGGAATTCTATGCAACTCATTTTACCAGCGTGGTGGCCAACTTCAACGCCGAAGTGGCACTGAAAGGGCCTGATGCCGTGCTGGAAGCCATGGATGACATCCACGCCAAGGGCAACAATGCGACCCCGAAGGAAAAGGACGACATCCTGGTATACGAAGTAATATATGAAATGTACAGCCGTGGGTTTGAATTCACCCCGGCACGTCTGGGCAAGTCCCACGCCACCAAATTCTGGGTGGAAGACGGCAAGGTTCTGCTGCCTTTCGTGGCAGTGGAAGGCGTAGGCGAAACCGCGGCAAAATCTTTCGTTGCGGCTTTTGACGAGAAACCGTTTGATACCATCGAAGAGGCGGTTCAGCGAGGCAAGCTGAATAAGACAGCCGTAGACGGCCTCCGGAACCACGGAGTATTCCAGGGACTGCCGGAAACAGACCAGCTGTGCATGTTTTAAGTAAAGGAGACAGACTATGAGAAAGGGAATCGTAGTAGTAGGAGCAGTATTTGTAGATATTAAGGGTTATCCCGATGACCTGTACGTGCCAACCGGCAGAAACATCGGCCGCATCGATTATGTACACGGCGGCGTAGCCAGAAACGTAGTAGAAGACATCGCCAATGTGGAACTGCGTCCGACCTATCTGGGCATCGTGGACGACGGCCCACTGGGCGCTGCTGTAGTGCAGAAGCTGAACAACCACAAAGTAAACACAGAGTACATGCCTGTCGTACCTGACAGCATGGGTACCTGGCTGGCAGTATTCGACCACCAGGGCGACCTGGCAGGTTCCATCTCCAAGCGTCCGAATATGCTGCCTCTGCTGGAAGTTCTGGAAAAGCACGGCGACGAAATCTTTGCAAACTGCGACTCCGTCGTTCTGGAAGTGGACATCGAAAAGGACGTAGTAAAGGAAGTAATCAGCCTGGCGAAAAAGCACGGAAAGAAGATTACTGCAGTCGTATCCAACATGGGTATTGCAGCACAGCGCCGCGACCTGCTGCAGAAAATCGACTGCATCATCTGCAACCAGCTGGAAGCAGGCATCCTCTTCGCTGACGATTATGAATCCAAGTCCGTGGAAGAAATCCGTGAAATTCTTCCTGGCAAGGTAAAGGCTGCAAACTATCCTTGCCTGATCGTAACCCTGGGTGCTGACGGTGCCGTTTACGCCGATAAGGAAGGTAACACCGGCTTCTGTCCAGCCCGCAAAGTA
>JAFYKS010000148.1 GCA_017537495.1 Bacillota bacterium
AAGACTGGGACAGAAGCTCCAGGTTTGCCCCTTCTTCCACCTCATATTCAAACTGCTGCTGGTCGCCGCTCATGATTCCGGCCGATGCACAGAGAGGCATGACCTGAATGCCGCCAGCCGCCTGTTCGAAAGGTGTCATAATCGTATAAGGTGCGGTGAAGGACACATCCGTCAGGACCGTCCGCTCCCCGCTAAGTCCGGCCCGGAGCTTAACTCCGGATACCTTGCCAAACTGATTGGTCTGATTCATTGGCATCCTCGTCTACATTCCTTCCAGCAGTACGTTTTTCTGAATCCATTCCACCACCGCATCCACGTTTTCACCGCCGCGGATGTTGGTGAAGAGGAACGGTCTTTCTCCGCGCATTTTGCGGGAGTCACGGTCCATCACTTCCAGACTTGCGCCAACGTATGGAGCCAGATCGATCTTGTTGATGACCAGCAGGTCAGAACGGGTGATTCCCGGACCGCCCTTACGTGGGATTTTGTCGCCGCCCGATACGTCGATGACGAAAATGGTGGCATCCACCAGCTCCGGGCTGAAGGTTGCAGACAGGTTGTCCCCGCCGCTTTCGATGAAGAGAATCTGAATATCCGGGAAGTTTTCCATCATTTCATCCACCGCTTCCAGGTTCATGGAAGCGTCTTCACGGATGGCAGTATGAGGGCAGCCGCCGGTTTCCACACCGATAATCCGCTCTACAGGAAGGACGCTGTTCTTTGCCAGGAATTCCGCGTCTTCCTTGGTATAAATGTCGTTGGTGATGACACCAAGACTGTATGTACCGGCCATTTTTCTGGACAGTGCTTCAATGAGCGCTGTCTTGCCGGACCCAACCGGGCCGGCTACACCGATTTTTACATAGGACATAATTGTTTCCTCGTTTCTTATGACATATAAATTCTGGAGTACAGGGTCTCATGCTGCATGCCCCGCACATCAAATCCCGGTGCCGACAGGCACAGATCTTTCTCCGCCAGCCTCATCACCCGGTCCAAAATCTCCCCGAAGAGGCCGTAGCAGCCGGAGAGGATTTTTTGCCCGGAGGTCTGGCTCAGCGGAATGGTCTTGACGCAGTTGGTCACCATGGCCGACGTCTGGGAGTAGAGGTAGTGAGACAGGGTCTCTTCAAGCCCGATTCCCAGCACCCCGCAAAACACCCCGTACACGCAGCAGTGGTTCACACCGCGGCCTTTGCGCACGTCCAGGTACTGACGGAAGATGCCCTCCGCAAGCTCCGGAATTCCCAGCTTCTCCACGGTCTTCACAAAGCGGGAGCCCATTTTCTTAGATGCGTCACGCTGTTCTGCCGGGAGTCTGGATGCTTCCAGAATGGCTTCCACCTGGAGAATGGCCTCCAGATTTCCGGTCTCTGCCGCCTCGCGGCACAGTCTGACCGCCAGCAGGTCTGTATAGGTCATGGACCATTTCAGATTGCTTTCAATATATTCTTCTGCAGTCTGTTCGTCACGGACGATGCCCTTCTGGATGTAGGTTTCCAGACCCTGGGAGTGGGAATACCCGCCGATGGGAAAGAGGGCGTCGTTGACCTGGAGAAGATAAAAGAGTTTTTCTGACATTGCTGCCTCCGGTCTTTTAGTGGTGGTGATTGTGGATGGCTGCAGAAATCCGCTTGTCGAAGTCCAGCTTGGCCAGCTTCTTTTCCGCACGGACACCATGAATCTTGGTCACCATGGCCATCATTGGCTCATCGTAAATGGTGATGTAGGTGCCGTTTTCTCCCCAGAAGAGAGGAGCGTGACGGTTTCCGATTTCGTAGCAGACCTTGGCTGCCATCATATCGTGGCCAGGTGTCAGTGAAATTTCGATGACTTCACAAGGCGGTGTGCTGACAGCAATCACCACCTCTTCATCTGCATAAATCACATCCCCCTGGAACAGGCCTCTTGCGAGCACGCTGTCGTCCATGCGGATGCCCACGTCTGTGCCCTGGTCACTTGTCTTTCTGTGTATTTTCTTGAATGCTTCGTGCCACTCGATTTCCACGTATTCCACGCGGCGGCCCTTCACATCCATTTCTTCTAATTTACCTAAAATCTTTTCGCATAACATGGTCAAATTCCTCCTGTGGCTGCACCCTTAGAACAGGTGATACAGCTGGGTCAGCGGCAGCTTTTCTGCCGGCTTGGAGTAAACGTGTTCACCGTCTACGGTTACCTTGTAGGTTTCCGGATCCACGGTAATCACCGGTGTGGCATCATTGTGCACCATGTCCTTCTTACCGATGTTTCTGCAGTTCTTTACAGGAAGCAGAGTCTTCTGCAGGCCGTAAGCAGTCTTAATGTCCGCATCCATGGCTGCCTGAGATACGAAGGTGAAGCAGGTTTCCATTCTGGCACCGCCCATGGCACCGAACATGCGCTGGTACATAATTGGCTGGGTAGTTGGAATGGAAGCGTTGGCATCGCCCATCTTCGCAGCCACAATCATGCCGCCCTTCAGAATCAGATCCGGCTTCGCCCCAAAGAATGCAGGCTGCCAGATTACCAGGTCTGCGTACTTGCCTTCTTCCACGGAACCTACGTATTGGGAAATACCGTGAGTGATGGCAGGGTTGATGGTGTACTTGGCGATGTATCTCTTCACGCGGAAGTTGTCATTGCCCTTGCCTTCATCTTCCGGCAGAGCACCGCGTTCTTCCTTCATCTTGCTTGCTGCCTGCCATGTACGGGTGATCACTTCACCTACACGGCCCATAGCCTGAGAGTCAGAGCTCATCATGCTGAATACGCCCAGATCGTGGAGCACATCTTCTGCACCAATGGTTTCCGGACGGATTCTGGAATCAGCGAAAGCCACGTCTTCCGGAATCTTCTTATCCAGGTGATGGCATACCATGAGCATATCCAGATGTTCATCCAGAGTGTTCACAGTAAACGGCATGGTTGGGTTGGTGGAAGACGGCAAAATATTTCCTTCTGCCGCTGCCTTGATGATGTCCGGTGCGTGTCCGCCGCCGGCACCTTCTGTATGGTATGTATGAATGGTTCTGCCGTTGATTGCTGCCAGAGTGTCTTCCACACAGCCGCCTTCATTTAAGGTATCGGTGTGGATTGCCACCTGTACGTCATACTGGTCTGCCGCATTCAGGCAGTGGTCGATGGCAGCCGGAGTTGCGCCCCAGTCTTCGTGAATCTTCAGACCGATGGCACCGGCTTTGATCTGCTCAATCAGCGGTTCCTCTGCGGAGCAGTTGCCCTTGCCCAGGAAGCCCAGGTTCATCGGACAGTCGTCGGATGCCTGCAGCATCTTGCGGATGTTCCATGGACCCGGTGTGCAGGTGGTCGCATTGGTGCCGTCTGCAGGGCCGGTACCGCCACCGATCATGGTGGTGGTGCCGCTGAAGAGGGCACAGTCAATCTGCGCTGGTGTGATATAGTGAATGTGGGTGTCGATGGCGCCGGCTGTGATGATTTTGCCTTCCCCGGCGATGGCTTCGGTGGAAGCACCTACGGTCATGCCAGGTGTGACACCGTCCATGATGTCCGGATTGCCGGCTTTGCCGATTCCCACGATTTTGCCGTTCTTGATACCGATGTCAGCCTTGATGATACCGGACACCGCGTCAATAATCAGAGCGTTGGTGATAACCAGATCCAGGTCACCGTCAGTACTGGTGGTCTTTACGGACTGGCCCATACCGTCACGGAGGGTCTTGCCGCCGCCGAATTTACATTCATCACCGTATACGGTGTAATCTTTTTCTACTTCAACAATCAGGCTGGTGTCTGCCAGTCTTACCTTGTCCCCTGTGGTGGGACCAAACATTGCAGCGTACTTGCTGCCGGAAATCTTAAAACTCATTCTTCCGTCCCTCCTTACTTCACGAAACCTTTTGCCTTGGCAGTTTCCATGGCTGCAGCCGCATCTTCCGCAGTGGAGCCGCAGGTCAGGTCATTGAGACCATAAACAATTCTGCTGCCGCCCATAGCCACCAGCTGCACTTCCTTTTCTTCGCCCGGTTCGAAACGGACAGAAGTACCGGACGGAATGTCCAGATGGAAGCCGAAGGCTTTTTCTCTGTCAAAATCAAGGCAGCGGTTCACTTCGAAGAAGTGGTAATGGGAGCCTACCTGCACCGGACGGTCCCCCTTATTGGCTAC
>JAFYKS010000149.1 GCA_017537495.1 Bacillota bacterium
CACGGCAGCCAATCAATGATATAATGACAATGTTACAAAATCCGCCTGGTGACAGACGGATTTTGTTGTGTGTATAGGAGGTATTATATTATGTGGTTAATTTTTACACTGGCAACAACCCTTCTGTGGGGTGTTGCGGAGCTTTTCTATAAGAAGGGTTCACACGAAAACGAAAAGTACGGTCACTTAAGAGTCTGCATTCTGGTAGGTGCAGTCATGGGGATTCATGCAGTCTTCACTCTGCTGACTTCCGATGTGGCATATGATCCGAGAAACCTGATTGCTTATCTGCCGGTTTCCTTATGTTATATTCTGTCCATGGCATGTTCCTTCTTCGGAATCCGTTTCGTGGAGGAATCCCTGTCTGACCCGATTGAAAATACGTCCGGGGCAATGTGCTCCCTTCTCTGCGTGATCTTTTTAGGAGAGAGCATTTCTCCTGCAGTTTGGGCAGCTATTGCAGTGATTGTAGTGGGTATACTGGGTGTCAGCTATATGGAACGCAGTGCGGATGTGGGCAGAAGACAGAGACTGGGTAAGAGACTGGCTGTGATCGCTTTCGCTATGCCGTTCTGTTACGCATTCATTGATGCATTCGGTAGCTTCCTGGATGTTTTCTTCCTGGAAATGGAGACCAGCCCGCTGGTTGGCGTAACCGAAGAAAACATCGAACTGGTAGCAAACATTACTTACGAGCTGACCTTTGCTATCGTAGGCCTGGTACTGTTTGCATTCATGCAGTGGAAAAAGGTGAAGTTCGAACTGCCAAAGCAGAAGGACAAGATTGTAGCTGCAGTCTGCGAAACTGCGGGCCAGCTGACCTATGTATATGCCATGAGCGGAAACGGCGCCATCGCCGCACCGATTCTGTCCTCCGTATGTGTGGTATCCCTGCTGCTGTCCAGAATTTTCCTGAAGGAAAAACTGACAAAGAAGCAGTACCTGTTTATCGGTATCATCATTCTGGGTATTCTCATGCTGGCAATTATTGAAGGTGAATAAAGTATTTTAAAACAATGAAACCTCCCGGGGATGGCCCTAGGGAGGTCTTTTACTTTCTTATTAATCAATCAGCCACATCTTCAGCAGTACAATCGGTTCGCGGAACAGGTTCGTAAGAACACGTTTTGCGGGGGTCGGTGCATGAAGATGAGTGATTCCATCGACATCGGCCTGGGCGGCCAGCTTGCCGGAACGGAAAATGTGGAAGTCGCTGGTGATGAAACATAAGCTGCTGGTGTCAGGCAGCTCGCTGGCCAGAATTTCTGCCGAATACTCGAAATTTTCTTTCGTGCTTGTGGCCCGGTCTTCCAGCAAAATCTGCGCTTCCGGCACTCCGCCAGCAATGAGATAGCGGGCCATGACTGCGGCCTCCGTATCGTTTTCATCGGAACCCTGTCCGCCGGTTACGATAATGGCAGCGGACGGATTTTGATGGTGGTATTCCAGGGCGGTATCCAGCCTGCAGCGAAGCTGTTCAGACGGTTCTGTTCCTTCCACAGCACAGCCGAGAAGAATCACGGCATCCTCTTCAAAAGTCGCAGTATCCTGCCAGCCGGAAATAAACAGTAACCCGCCGCCAATCAGCAGCAAAAGTACTGCGGCCAGAACGGATCCTGCGAGCAGACGGACTATTTTATTTTTTAAGAAACGGTTTGACATGGAACCCTCCCTGTGGTCATAATATAGGTAAATTATAGCAGATGAAGATTGGAAAGGAAAGGTGCAGAATATGAAGCCGGAATCCAGTGTAATTTTCTTCCCTTGCAGAGATATTGCCGAAACGAAAGCGTATTATACCCGTGTTCTGGAACTGCCTGTGTATAAAGACCTGGGCAGTACGGTCTGGTTTGACTGCGGGTACGGCTATCTGGCCTTCGTGGATTATGGCCCTGAACGTCCGATGGCCAGCGGCACCTGCATCTCCTTCAATCTAACCTCCGTCGAGGCGGTGGACGAAATGTATCAGACCCTGCAAAAC
>JAFYKS010000150.1 GCA_017537495.1 Bacillota bacterium
CATCTGCGCAGCACCCAGATGCGGCAGAACGTCAGTAATGGTGAATACCGGGTCAGTATCAGACTCACCGATGTTTACGTCGATAACTGTTCCATCCTTCTTCACGACTACGCCGTGGAGTGCCAGAGGAATGGTTACCCACTGATACTTCTTGATACCGCCGTAGTAATGGGTATCCAGGTATGCAAATCCGTCAGTATCATAGAGAGGATTCTGCTTTACGTCGATTCTTGGTGAGTCGATGTGAGCACCCAGAATATTCATGCCCTTTTCTAAAGATTCCTCACCGATATGGTACAGGATAATCAGTTTTTCGTTATATACAGCATACACCTTGTCGCCGGCTTCCAATCTTCCGCCGTCGGCAATGGCATCCTTCAGATTTCTGTAGCCAGCTGCCTCTGCCATCTTAATGGACTGACGCACGCATTCACGTTCTGTCTTACCTGCATCCAGGCAGTTCATGTACCAGCGGCAGGTTTCCTCCATCTGCAACAGATCTTCTGCGGTGTAAGTTTCCCATAATGTCTTTTCGTTCATAATCTATGTAGTTCCTTTCGTCAGTGAATTACAAATTCTCTTAATATTCTACCACAAATCTGCAGGTTGACAACAGGTTTTTCCGCTCTTGCCCTCCCCCGCTGTCTGTGGTAAAATAAAGTGTTATATCATCCGAAGGGAGATTTTATATATGGCATATGACGGACTCGTTACCTGGGCCATGGTCCGGGAACTGCAGGATACAATTTTATTAGGAAAAATCGAAAAGGTTTACCAGCCGGAAGCGGATGAACTGGTATTCCATATTCACAGCAAGCGGGGAAATTTCAAGCTTTACGCTTCCTGTAATCCGGGACACGCCCGGGTACACTTCCTCAGCGAAAACCCGGTGAATCCGCCGGCACCGCTTTCCTTCTGCATGCTGCTGCGTAAGCACCTGTCCGGTGCCCGCATCATCGACATTCAGCAGAAGGATTCTGAACGAATCATTGAAATCAGTGTGGAAACAATGAATGAACTAGGCTTCTCTGTATCGAAAAAAATCATTTTCGAAATCATGGGCAAACACAGTAATATCATTCTCACCGATATCGCCACTGGTAAAATCATCGACTCCATCAAGCGAGTCAGCATCGATGTGAACCGTGTGCGGCAGATTTTGCCGGGCATGATCTACCAGTACCCGCCGGCACAGGATAAGGTTCCGTTCCACGAAATTACAGAAGAGCAGCTGGAGGATTTGGCTTCCGACGGCCGTACCATTCTGAAGGCAGTAGGCGGCATCGCACCGGCCTTTGCGGAAGAGCTGGCATCCCATGAAGGCCCTGCCCGCTCCGCGTACTTTCACTTCGCAAAATCCGCCGTGGCAGACCTGACCGCGCAGCCTCGGGTCTACATGGATGAAAACGGTACACCGCAGGACTTCTATATCCTGCCGCTGACCGACTATGAAGAAGCCTGCCAGGTACAGCAGTTTGAAACACTGAGCAAGGCCCTGGAGTATTATTTTGATAAGAAAACCACATCCAACCGCGGACGGCAGAAATCCAGCGACCTGATCAAGTCTGTCAACGGCAGTCTGGATAAGATGTACCTGAAGAAGCAGAGACTGTCCGAAGACATCCTGAAGGCGGAGAACTCCGAAGATCTGCGTCTTTATGGGGAGCTGCTGACCGCCAACCTGCACCTGGTCAAGCCGGGAATGAAACAAGTGGAAGTGCTCAACTACTACGACGGTTCCATGGTGACCATTCCGCTGGATGTGAAGCAGACAGGTGCCAAGAATGCCCAGCACTACTTCAAGAAATACGGCAAGTCCAAGACAGCAGTCAAGGAAAAGCAGGTACAGCTCGAGGAAAACGAAGCGGAAATCAAATATCTGGAATCGGTGCTCACCTATCTGGAAAACACCGATGACGTAAACGAAATTGAATCCCTGCGTCAGGAACTGGTGGAAACCGGCTACGTACGCCGCCGTAAACAGGTGGGCGGATTCCGCGAAAAGAAGTATAAACCGCAGCCTTATAAGTACACCCTTTCCAGCGGTCTGACCATACTGGTAGGCAGAAACAATAAAGAAAATGACTTCCTGACTCTGAAGACTGCAGGAAACAAGGACATGTGGATGCACACCAAGGATATTCCGGGTTCTCACCTGATTGTCCAGAGCGGAGGCATGGAGCTGTCTGAAGAGGATATCTTCGAAGCAGCTGCCATCGCAGCCTATCACAGCAAGGGCCGTACCTCCGAAAACGTACCGGTGGACTACGTTCCTGCCCGCTATGTGAAGAAACCTGCCGGAGCGAAACCAGGCATGGTCATCTTCACCAACAACCGAACCGTTTGGGTCAACCCCGGCCTGCCGGAAACTGCAAAAGACAGATAAAAAATAAGAGAGTGCCGAGGCACTCTCTGTTTTTTTATTCAGCTGTGATTCGCTTATAAGAAAATGTATTTCAGTACGAAGAGCACTGCCAGTACATATACCAGCGGTGTAACCTTCTTCGCCTTGCCGGTACCTACCTGCAGAACCACGTAGGAAATGATACCGAAGCAGATACCTTCGGAAATGCTGTAGAATAACGGCATTGCCAGAACGCAGAGGTATGCAGGAATTGCTTCAGAGAGATTTTCTTTTGTGAACTTGATATCCACAACAGATTCGAACATCAGGAAACCTACGAAAATCAGCGCCGGTGCTGTCGCGAAGGACGGAATGGATGTGAACAGCGGTGAGAACAGGGTTGCAAAGTGGAACAGCACACCTGTAGTCATTGCTGTCAGACCGGTACGGCCGCCTGCTACTACACC
>JAFYKS010000151.1 GCA_017537495.1 Bacillota bacterium
ACTGGGGACTGAATGCTGCCCAGGAACTTAGCAACCAGAACGTCTCTGCCTGGAATGTCAGCAACTGCCTGGATACCGTCCTTATCGAACAGTGTACCTTCAACAACACCTGCCTTGAATTCCATCTTCTTGAAGTCCTTGATAACTTCGTTTAATACTCTAGCTGGAGCAGTAGCATCTTCAGTACTGATTGCCAGTGCGGAAGGACCGTCCAGAACGTCAGCCAGACCTGCGTATACAGTGCCTTCGATTGCTCTCTTTACCAGAGTGTTCTTGTAAACAGTGTAATCTACGTTAGCTTCACGCAGCTTCTTTCTCATAGCGTCAGCCTGTGCTACAGTGATACCCTGGTAGTCAACTACAACTGCTGCCTGAGCGTTTTCCAGCTTACCCTTAATTTCATCGATAATAATCTGTTTCTGCTTCTGTGCTTCTAATGACATTTAATTAAATTCTCCTTTCTTGCAAACCTACCCTCGCGGATGGCTGCAGGATCACTATGGTACTCCATAAAAAAACCTTGCCTGCCGTGGCAGTGGCCGTAGACAGTCAAGGTCAATATTTTATATTGTACCTCGGCGGGAAATTAAGCTTTCGCACCCGCTGTCTTCGGTTAAATTTCTTATTTAATTTTGCTCGATCAGTTAAGATTCAGATTCACGAAGTGAATCGCAAGCATCCCTACCTTGCGGCAACGCCGCCATATAATCGAGGGGATGGTTAGAACTGGATCAGAGCTGGGTTAACCTTGATTCCAGGGCCCATTGTTGCTGCTACAGTTACGCTTCTCAGGTACTGACCCTTAGCTGCTGCTGGCTTAGCCTTAACAACTGCTTCCAGTAATGCGTTGAAGTTGTCCTGTAACTTTTCGGATCCGAAGGAAGCCTTTCCGATTGGAGTGTGGATGATGTTGGTCTTGTCCAGTCTGTACTCAACCTTACCAGCCTTGATTTCCTGCAGAGCCTTAGTAACGTCCATAGTAACGGTACCGGACTTAGGGTTTGGCATCAGGCCCTTAGGACCCAGGATCTTACCCAGTCTACCTACAACACCCATCATATCTGGAGTTGCTACTACAACGTCGAAATCGAACCAGTTTTCGGACTGGATCTTCTGTGCTAATTCTTCAGCACCTACGTAATCTGCACCAGCTGCTTCTGCTTCTGCTGCCTTAGGTCCCTTAGCGAATACCAGAACCTTCTTAGTCTTACCAGTGCCGTGTGGCAGTACGATTGCACCTCTAACCTGCTGGTCAGCGTGTCTACCGTCTACACCGAGCTTAATGTGAACTTCGATTGTTTCGTCGAACTTAGCTCTGGAAGTTTCCACAGCTAACTTCATTGCTTCTTCGATTTCGTACAGGTTTGCCTTTTCATACTTAGCGGCAGTTTCTCTGTACAGTTTACCTCTCTTAGGCATAATTTGTTACCTCCTGGTGGTACTAGCGACGTTTCGTCTCCCACTGATTATTCTTCTACTACGATACCCATGGATCTTGCAGTACCCTTGATCATTTCGGTAGCTGCTTCGATGTTTGCTGCGTTCAGGTCTGGCATCTTAATCTTAGCGATTTCTTCAGCCTGAGCTCTTGTGATGGTTGCAACCTTCTTCTTGTTAGGTTCACCGGATGCAGACTTCAGACCTGCTGCCTTCTTTAACAGAACTGCTGCTGGTGGAGTCTTAGTTACGAATGTGAAGGATCTGTCGGAGTAAACAGTGATAACTACTGGAATAACCATACCTGGCTGATCCTGAGTTCTTGCGTTGAACTGCTTACAGAAATCCATGATGTTAACACCCTTCTGACCTAATGCAGGACCTACTGGAGGTGCTGGAGTAGCGTTGCCGGCGTTAATCTGCAGTTTGATATATGCTTCTACTTTCTTAGCCATTTCTTGAGTTCCTCCTTTCTTCAAGAATCTTGTAAGAATTTTATTCAAAAGAGCGTGATTGCTCTCTTAAATCTTGTCCACCTGGCTGAATTCGAGTTCAACCGGGGTTTCTCTTCCGAACATGGAAACCTTAACTTTTACAATCTGTTTTTCTTTGTTGATTTCTTCAACTGCGCCCATGAATCCTTCGAAAGGACCGCTGATAACCTTGATTGTTTCGCCGATTTCCACATCCAGATCAATGTATACTTTCTCGATTCCCATTCTGCCGACTTCTTCGTCAGTCAGTGGAATCGGGTCGGAGCCATGACCTACGAATCCGGTTACACCCTGAGTGTTTCTTACCAGATACCAGGATTCGTTGGTTACAATCATCTTTATGATCACATAACCAGGAAACATCTTGCTGGTTCTGATCTTTCTCTGACCGTTCTTAATCTCAACTCTGTCTTCTGTCGGCACAACGATGTCCAGGATCAAATCCTGCATACCGCGGTTCTCAACCATCTTTTCGATATTCACTTTTACTTTGGCTTCGTGACCCGAATAGGTATGTATTACATACCACTTGGCCTGACCGTCACCTCTGATTCCTTCGCCCAGCAGCGGAGAAACGGTGTTTGTGGTCTTGTTGTTTTCTAATTCAGACATCTTCGTACCTTCTTTTCTGCATTACATTGTAACGCCCAGAATTGCTCTCAGCGCTGCCAGAACACCAGTATCAATTAACCAGAATCCCAGTGCGAAAATTGCACAGGTTACGAGAACAACTGCTGTGTAGGAAGTTGTTTCCTTCTTAGTAGGCCAGATGACCTTCTTCATTTCAAGCTTAACGCCCTTGAAATACTCGCCCATACCGGCTTTCTTCTTGGTAGTATCTTTTGCTGCCATAATAACCTCTCCTTAATCCTCGGATTACTTGGTTTCCTTGTGAGCAGTGTGCTTCTTGCAGAACTTGCAGTACTTCTGCATTTCGATACGATCCGGGTCGTTCTTCTTATTCTTCATAGTGTTGTAGTTTCTCTGCTTGCATTCAGTGCATGCCAGTGTAACTTTTACTCTCATCGTGATTGTCCTCCGTTTTAAATTCAAAATTCAGAGCCGAAATTTAAGCTCTGTTTTACTTCTAATCATAAAGTCGCCATATAATTATAAAACAGAGATAAATCAATGTCAACACTTAATTTTTAATATTTTTGAGTCTTTTTTGATCTTTTTTGCTTTTTTTGAAGTTTTTGAACCTATTCGCCATCATGGCCGTTATTCATGGTGCTAAAAATCATATCCGCAGCCTTTGCAATGCGTTCTGCGTCCTGATTTACCACCGCCGCATTGAATCCCAGAGCATAGCAGAACTGGTAGTCATTTCTGCCTTTCAGGGCATTTTTCTTAATATCCCAGGATGGCATATCCTTCAGCTGCATCTTTACCAGGGATGTCATTTCATCACTGGTCATGCTGGTTTCCATATTGCCGCGGACCGCTTCCAGAATTCCGGTGTAGTTGGTCAGAATCGCAGAGCTGCTGGTTGCCTTCTTAATGATGGCTTCCATGATCAGCTGCTGGTTTTCATTTCGGCGCATGTCACCGTCCAGCCAGGACTTTCTTTCGCGGCAGTATGCCAGAGCCATCCGGCCATCCAGTTTGTTATAGCCTTCCACAAAATTGATGCCGTTCAGGTCCTGCATGCCGTGGGTTGTAAACGCATAAGGTGAATTGATTTCAATTCCGCCCATGGCATCTACCAGGGTTACTACGGTATTGTAGTTCACCTTAACGTAGTAGTTGATATCGATTCCCATCATATCTTCCACTGCACCTACAGTTTCCTGGATGCCGTAAAGACCGGTATGGGTCAGCTTGTCCATGGAATCTCTGGACAGAAGCTTCACATAGTAGTCTCTTGGGATAGACGTCATCAGAACTTCATGGCTAACAGGGTTTACAGTCACCAGCATATTTACATCAGAATGGTAATTCTGGCTGATATCGCCGGTAAAGTCCAGCCCGCTCACATATACATTGAAGGATTCCTTTGTTACATCTACGGTCTTGATTTCTGCAGCTTCACCCACCTTGATGGATACAGTATGAAGTACCCGGGTGGTTTCCGCCAGTTCTTCCCGTTCCCCTTTCAGGGATTCGTATGCCGCTGAACTTACGAAGACCGCACTGTATTCCTGCATCTCCGCAAAACCTGTAGTCTGGCTGATAGTCTCGTATCCGCCGGCTGCCAGCCCGTCGAAGAGCTGATTCAGGTCCGCCAGGTACTTGTATTCCACTGCAGTTTCTCTCTGCAGATTGTCTTTCGCTTCCATATATGCAGGGTCACTGTTCATCCATGTACCCACACCGGCACCTGCCAGCTGGTTTAATTCCGTATAAACAGAATCATTGTTTACAACCACTACATAGTCTTCTTTGATTTCCGTCAGCTTTCCGCCTACAGAGATATCATCCAGGAAACCGATGGTATCGGTCAGGTACCATGTACCCACGCCGAATCCGGCGATGAGAACCACGGCCAGGACTGCAGAAATCTGTTTTCTCTTTTTAATTCCATGCTTGCTGTACATTACCGGTACAATAAACACGGAAATCAGCAGCAGCACCGCAGCCAGTGCGAAAAGATATTTTGCCGGGAGAACATTGATCCAGATCAGAGCACCAATGAATGCCAGCACGATAATACTGTAGATAACAGCGAGAACACGGTAGAACCGCAGGCCCCTTTCGGCCGCACGCTGACGGCGGGCCGCCTCTCTCGCTTCCCTTTTGTCGCTTCTCATACTTATTAATATTCCTCCATAAGAAAAGAGCCTTCTGCGAGGCTCTTTCAAAATTCAGTAACAGTCGATTCATACAATTGCTGTGATTTTACTCGCAACTTTTATTGTACTACAATTCGAACATCCTGACAAGTTTTTCTTATTCTACGAAGCTGAGAAGTACGGAAGCGTCCTTTCTAGGAGGAACTGCCACTTCGATACCTTCTGCAGGGTAGCCTACAGCGATCAGCGCTGCAACCTGCTGTCCTTCCGGAATATCCACGATTTCTGCAACCTTGTTTTCATCGAAGATACCCATGATAACGGTACCTACGCCCTTTTCGTGTGCAGCCAGGCAGAAGGTCTGTGCAGCGATACCTGCATCGTACATTTCCCATCTGTCGCCCTTAGGTGTAGTGAAGCTGCCGTCCTTTTCGTAACCGGAACGGCCGTTTACTACGGTCTGGATTACGATAGCCGGTGCCTTGGACATGGTCTTGCAGTTATAAGGGAAGCCCAGGCAGGTTTCTTCTGTTGCCAGTGCCGCAATCTTCTCACGGTCTTCTACCACGATATATCTGCTGATCTGTGTATTCTTCCAGGATGGGGCATAAGCTGCCACATTTACGATTTCTTCCATCACTTCGTGAGGAACTTTCTTATCCGCAAACTTTCTGATACTTCTTCTTTCTTTAATGCCTGTAATTAAATCCATGGATGTTTCCTTTCTGTGCGTTCTCCGCACTGCACCGCCGTACGTGCCCGAATTTCTTCCTTATATTGTAACACATTCTCTGCTCTTGGCAAGCAGAATGTGATGGACTTTTCGGCAAAACAAAAGGGACGCTGAACGCGTCCCTATAATGTCTGTTTTTTTCTATCGGATGCTATTATTCGATAACTTCGGATACAACGCCGGAACCTACTGTTCTACCGCCTTCTCTGATCGCGAATCTCAGACCTTCTTCGATAGCGATTGGAGTGATCAGTTCGATAGTCATAGTGATGTTGTCGCCAGGCATGCACATTTCAGTGCCTTCTGGCAGCTGCAGGTTACCAGTTACGTCAGTTGTTCTGAAGTAGAACTGTGGTCTGTAACCGTTGAAGAATGGAGTATGTCTTCCGCCTTCTTCCTTCTTCAGTACGTATACTTCGCCCTTGAACTTAGTGTGAGGCTGGATAGTACCTGGCTTACACAGAACCTGACCTCTTTCGATTTCAGTTCTCTGTACACCTCTCAGCAGTGCACCGATGTTGTCACCTGTTTCAGCTCTGTCTAACAGCTTTCTGAACATTTCAACGCCAGTTACAACTACCTTTCTCTTTTCTTCAGTCAGACCTACGATTTCAACTTCGGTACCAACTTCCAGAACACCTCTTTCAACTCTACCAGTTGCTACTGTACCTCTACCAGTGATGGAGAATACGTCTTCTACAGGCATCAGGAATGGCTTATCGTTGTCTCTTTCTGGTTCAGGAATGTAGGAGTCTACTGCTTCGAACAGTTCCAGAATCTTGTCGCCCCATACGGAGTTAGGATCTTCCAGAGCACCCAGAGCGGAACCCTTGATGATTGGAGTGTCATCGCCTGGGAAGTCATATTCGGACAGCAGTTCTCTGATTTCCATTTCTACCAGTTCCAGCAGTTCTTCGTCATCTACCATGTCGCACTTGTTCATGAATACGATGATGTAAGGTACGCCTACCTGTCTGGACAGCAGGATGTGTTCTCTTGTCTGAGGCATTGGACCGTCAGTTGCAGCACATACCAGGATAGCACCGTCCATCTGAGCAGCACCAGTGATCATGTTCTTTACATAGTCAGCGTGGCCTGGGCAGTCTACGTGTGCGTAGTGTCTGTTTGGAGTTTCGTATTCTACGTGAGCAGTAGAGATAGTGATACCTCTTTCTCTTTCTTCTGGTGCCTTGTCGATGTTTTCGAAGTCAACCTTCTGACCCAGACCGTATCTTTCGAACAGAGTCTTAGTGATAGCTGCAGTCAGAGTAGTCTTACCGTGGTCTACGTGACCGATAGTACCGATGTTGATATGCGGTTTAGTTCTTTCAAATTTAGC
>JAFYKS010000152.1 GCA_017537495.1 Bacillota bacterium
CCGCCGGAGCAGATGATTTCAGCGTCAGTCAGGGAAACCAGTTCCTTAGCGGACTTAACTACTTCTACAACCTTAGTTCTGATGTCAGCATCAGTTACGTTAACCTTAACGTTTACGATTTCGCCAGTAGCACCAACTTCTCTTTCTCTCTTGGACATTACGCCAGGTCTTACTGTGGACATCTGAGGTCTAGTGTTAGGGCAGATGATTGTAGCCATCAGGTTACCACCGAAAGCAGGACGAGTCATCTTCAGACCCTGAGCCTTAGGGTCATCCTTCTTAACCTTGGAAGTGTCCAGAGTAGTGTTTTCTTCAGCGAACTGGATGTAACCATCCATGTCGATGTCCAGGTGAGTACAGTCAGCAGTCAGACCAGTGTTGCATCTAGCTGCTACTCTTGGAGCCAGGTCACGACCGATGTGAGTTGCACCGTACATAACGATTTCTGGCTTGTATTCTTCGATAGCGTCGAACAGAGCCTTAGTGTAACCGTCAGTAGTGTACTGAGCCAGGATTGGATCCTGAATCATGTATACAGCGTCAGCACCGTATTCGAAACATTCTGTTGCCAGGTGGTCAATTTCGTTACCAACCAGAACAGCGCAAACCTTAGTGTCAGCACTGATTTCTCTGGATAACTTGTGACCTTCGCCGATCAGTTCCAGAGCAACGTTCATCAGCTTACCCTGTCTCTGTTCTGCGAATACCCAAATATTCTTGTAATCAGCAAAATTTACTGCCATTTCTAATTTCCTCCCTTAAATTACATGCTTCTTCTTTAATCTGATCAGCAGATCCTGAGCCAGTTCCTTTTCGGTATCGCCAGCCAGCATCATACCCTTTCCCTTTGGCTTAGGTGTGAAGGACTTGTAAACGTTAGTTGGGGAAGCCTTCAGACCTACAGTAGCCAGGTCAACTTCGATATCTGCAGCATTCCAGATCTTGATATCCTTATTCTTGTTAAAGATACCCTTCATGTTCATGTATCTAGGCTGATTCAGTTCCTTAATACAAGTCAGCATGCAAGGAGTAGCAACCTTAATCAGTTCATAACCGTCTTCCAGCTGTCTCTTAACAGTAACTTCCTTTCTGTCTTCGGAAATGTCGAATTCTTCAACATAAGTAACCTGAGGCAGATTTAACTTTTCAGCGATCTGTGGACCTACCTGAGCAGTGTCCCCGTCGATAGCCTGACGACCAGCGAAAATCATGTCATAGTCACCGAACTTCTGAATCGCAGCAGAGATTGCGTTGGAAGTAGCCCATGTATCGGAACCACCAACTGCTCTGTCGGATACGATGATACCTTCATCAGCACCCATAGCCAGGCATTCGAAAATCATAGTTTCAGCCTGAGGAGGTCCCATAGTTACTACGTGAACGGTAACATCTTCATACTTATCTTTTAACTTTAATGCTTCTTCCAGTGCGTTCGCATCGTCTGGGTTCAGAATGGATGGAACACCGTCTCTGATCAGAGTACCGGTTTCTGGATTAATCTTAATTTCGTTTGTATCAGGTACCTGCTTTGCGCATACTAATACTTTAAAAGCCATTATATTTTCCTCCTACGTCCTATTTCTTGAAAGTCTTACCAGCGATTACCATTCTCTGTACTTCGGAAGTACCTTCATAGATTTCAGTAATCTTAGCGTCTCTCATCATTCTTTCTACTGGATAATCCTTAGTGTAGCCGTAACCACCGTGGTACTGTACGCACTTAGTAGTTACTTCCATTGCAGTTTCAGCAGCAAACAGCTTAGCCATTGCAGCAGCTTCGCTGTAGTCCATGTGCTTGTCCTTCATGTCTGCAGCCTTGTAGATCAGCAGTCTAGCAGCTTCGATCTTAGTCTTCAGATCAGCCATGCCGAACTGCAGAGCCTGCATCTGGGACAGCTTCTTGCCGAACTGCTTTCTAGCCTGCATGTATTCAACAGTTACGTCGAATGCACCCTGAGCGATACCCAGAGCCTGGGAAGCGATACCGATACGGCCGCCGTCCAGAGTGGACATAGCAACCTTAAAGCCGTCGCCAACCTTACCCAGCAGTCTGTCCTTAGGAATCTTACAGTCTACGAAGATCAGTTCAGTAGTGGAGGATGCGCAGATACCCAGCTTATCTTCGGTCTTACCGATGGAGAAGCCTTCGTCACCCTTTTCAACGATGAACGCAGAAATACCACGTGTGCCCTTGGACTTGTCTGTCATTGCCATTACTACGAAAGTATCAGCATAGCCACCGTTGGTGATGAACACCTTGGAGCCGTTTAACAGCCAGTAGTCGCCCATGTCGTCAGCCTTAGTCTGCTGACCAGCAGCGTCAGTACCAGCACCTGGTTCGGTCAGACCGAATGCACCCAGCTTTCTGCCGGACAGCAGGTCTGGCAGGTACTTTTCCTTCTGTTCCTTGTTACCCCAAGCGAAGATTGGCCAGCAGCACAGAGAAGTGTGTGCGGAGCAGATAACGCCTGTGGATGCGCATACTCTGGATAATTCTTCTACAGTAATAGCGTAGGAAATGTGGTCTCCGCCTGCACCTTCTAATTCAGTAGGGAACGGAATACCTAACAGGCCGTACTTAGCCATCTTTTCTACAGTTTCAACTGGGAATCTGTGTTCCGCGTCGATTTCTGCAGCTAATGGTTCAACTTCAGTTTCCGCGAAGTTTCTTACCATCTGTCTTACGAATGACTGTTCTTTCGTCAGTTCAATATTCATTTAATTGCCTCCTTAAATTATAATAACGGATCCTTTTCGCTGGTCCCGCATATCTAACCTGTGTCATTCACAAAGTTATAACATCATACATACCTATTAAACCACTTTTTTGTTAATAATGCAACAAGATTTTGCTTTTTCCGAGGCAAAAAAACTTTTTTTTGCCTATCATTTTCACTATAAATTTCTAGGACAAGAAAAAAATGGCAGAACTGTCTATTCCGCCATCTTTTCTGCCATCAGTTTCAGTGTTTTCTTTTCGATTCTGCAGACCTGCACCTGCGAAATGCCCAGTGCATCTGCAGTCTGCTGCTGTGTGCAGTCACGGTAATACCGGAGGACGATGATTTTCCTCTGTTCAGGTTCCAGCAGATTCAGCACTCTGGCCAGGTCCATTCTGGCAACAGTCCGGTCCTCTCCGTCATCCCACAGCTGCGGACTGGTTTCAGCCTCCGTTTCACTGAGCTCTGTCATATTCCGCAAAACATCTGCAGCCTGGTTTGCCTCCCCAATCCGGTCAGCTGTCAACCCTGTGATTTCTGCCAGCTGACTGATGTGGGGCGATACTCCATGGATTTTGATGAAATCACTTTCAGCCCGCCGCACAGCTGCCATATCACTCTTCAGGCTGCGGCTCATTTTCAAAGCTCCCTGGCCTCTCAGCTGAGACCGGATTTCCCCGGTAATCATCGGCACTGCATAGGTGGAAAACTGAAGCCCCCGTTCCGGCTCAAACCGCTGCACTGCCTTCATCAGCCCCATATAACCAATCTGCATGAGATCGTCTACATCCTCACCATATATACGGGCAAGACGCAGCGCCACCGATTTCACCAGGCCCCCATGACGTTCTGCTGCCGCCTGCATCTGCTCCTTTGACAGGCCTTCCATGATTAAATACCGTAATAGGTATCCAGTTTTTTTATCATGGTTACCGTAGTTCCACTGCCCGGTCTGGAGTCCACCCGTATTTTATCCATGAAGCTTTCCATCACCGTAAATCCCATTCCGGAGCACATTTCGCCTTCGTCGGTGGTAAAGAGGGGCTCCATGGCCTGAGCAATATTTTCGATACCCACACCTTTATCTGTAACCTTTATCATAACCGTATCCTGAGACAGACGGGCAAATTCCAGTATCATATCACCGCATGAAGTTCCCGGATAAGCATGAATCGCCACATTGCTCACCGCTTCCGATACCGCCGTCTTCACTTCTGTCAGTTCATCCATGGTCGGATCCATCTCTGCCAGATAAGCTGCAGCAACTGCCCTTGCCAGCGCCTGACTTTCCAGATTTCCCTCCAGCTGCACCTTCATTTTTCTATCCATTATGACACTTCCTTCCCCTTCAGTATCTTCACTGCATCCGCTTTCGTATCCGCATATTCCATAATCGAAAAGATTCCCGCCATATTCAGAATGTTCCTGATTTTCGGGCTGCAGGATGCGACTGCCACCTTCCCCCCTGCCGGCTGCAGTTTCCGGTATCTGCCTAATATAACTCCGATCCCTGCACTGTCCATAAATGTCACCCTGCTGAAATCGAAAATCAAATGCCTGCTCCCGTACATTTCCAGCATGTCATCAATATCCCTGCGCACTTTCGCTGCTCCGTGATGATCCAGTTCGCCGAACAGTCCGGCCATCAGAATATCACCGCTGACTTCGTATATGATTTCCATTCCCCGTCCTCCTTTTCCCTTGTCGTACAGATGTATTCTACCTCTTTCCAAAATCTCTGTCTTTAGGAGGTTTCGCCGATTCCTGGCGCTGTGTGTCGAATCTGAATTTTTGAACGAAAAAAGAACCTCCCATGGGTTTCCCCACAGAAGGTTCTGTCGTATCGTCTGTTTGTGTTTTATCCTTCCTGTTCCTGAACCGCCATGATAATCTGCGGCACCAGCTGTTTCTTTCGGGACATAAGTCCGGTAACGCGGGCGATTTTTTCTGCTTCCCACTCGATTGGAAGTCCGCCTTCTCCGCTGAATGCTGCTTCAATCAGCTGGCTTGCACCGTGGCCTACACAGAGAAGTCCGGTCTTTTCGGTCAGGATATTCGTCAGCATGAAGAAGAGCATGGATAAGTTGCTGCTCTTCAGCTTTTCTTCCATAAGCGGCAGCAGTTCTTCGGAAAGAGCCACCAGCTCGCTGCGGTTGGTTCCGGTCAGCTGACCTACGCCGAAGGAAAGTCCGCCTGCGGTAAACCGTTTGAAATCCTGATAGAAGATTTCTTCTGCCGTTTTTCCCTTCAGATTGCTTCCGGCTGTAAACATCCGGTCTGCAAAATCCTCCAGGTCCAGACCTGCCAGTTTTGCCAGGGATTCACAGGCCGCCCGGTCTATCGCCGTACAGGTCG
>JAFYKS010000153.1 GCA_017537495.1 Bacillota bacterium
GTGACCTGCCGAGGCCGTCCAATGTGATGACATCCAGGCAGGTATCTTCTTTCAGCTGCTTGTCTCCGTAAACAATTGGCTCTGCGTTGTACAGTCCAAACACCGCTCCGCTGCCGGAAACGTAACTGTTGGTGTCAAAGCCGGTTTCGAATACTTTGCAAAGGTCAATTTCCACAGTAAATGCTTCATTGACAGTCTGAACCTTATCCCAGACAAGAGCCGTAAACTGGTCCTTAAACTTCAGCTTGGCAAGCCAGGATTTGTCCGTGTCTGCAGTCTGTCCATCCGGCGCAGAAAGCTCACGGACGATGTATGTGCCAAGGGGCAGTGCACTGGAGACTGCAGTTCCATCATCTCCAGTTGTGATGATCTCCACCAGGTCAGACAGTGCGTAACGTGTGGTTTTATCGATTCCATCCAGCACAAGCACGCCGATTCCATTTCCTGCAGCAGACTGGCTGCATGCTATGGTAGCTGTGTAACCGTCGGCATAAGTGATGGCAAACGGACGCTGTGCTGCCACGGTACCATCATCTGTTATATCTGCAGTCTGGTTGGAAATCAGAGTTACAGTGTAATACACATCGCTGTCTTTGGTTCCTTCATGACGCTCTGCTTTCACGGAAACGTTTGTCTGAAGCTCACGATAATATGTAGGCTTATCCGGGGACAGAGGTGTGAACCAATCAATGATCTGGTCACCGTAACGGATGGTTGGTACCACCGGGCTGAAGTTACCATCCACTGCATCCATTGGAATGGTCAGGATGGTTTTGGTCAGACCGCCGTAGTAATACATCTCGGTACGGATGCCGTCGCTAGCCTGGAAGTATACTGGTGCAGACGGCTCTGCCGCTGTAAAGGTAGTGGTGTTACCCTCAGTAGTCTGAGTGTAGCCGATGCCCAGGGAGACCACCGGTGTCACGCTGAATGGATTGCTTACGGTAGTTTCTGCAGTTCCATCCAGCTTCGCTGTCGCTGCAATCTCAATGCCGTCCCAGTTCATGGAGAACCCTTCTTCGTTACCAGCTTCCTGGGTGTAGGTCACCTTGTATTCCTGAACCACCATCTTCTCAAAATTACTGTCAGCCTGACAGTCCTGCCATGTGATACCGTCTTCCAGGAGTACTTTGTACACTTCTCCCTGGCAAATCATCGGATAAATCGGATTCGGATCTTCCTGCGGATTGCTGCCAAGGTTCCATTCTGTCGTATCAGTCCAGCCTTCCGGTACCATGTACTGCTGAATGCTGCCTGTTTCATCACAGGTCACCCACTGATAATCAGCTGTGAACTGATGAGTTGCATAGGTCTGATATGCACCATCTTCGAACTGGCAGACTGCAGGCTGGCCTTCTGCCGGATTTAACAGCATCACTGCATTCTCCCATTCAAAGTGAGTTTTCGTCTCTTTCACAGGTGTTTCTGAGCCTTCTGCGGCCACTTCGCGTTCTTCCATGGTCACATCTTCTGCAGTCAGCAGGTATGGTGCGTAAAGTTTTGCCTGGAATCTGCTTACACCAATATTTCCAAGCTCACCTTCACCATCTGCTTCGTAGATGTCTTTCTGATTCCATGCATCCAGCACGTTTCCAAAAGCAGACTCGTAGTTTGCAATTGGATTTACCGGCATATCTCCTACCATGGCAGATGGATATGTGATGTGTTCATCCAGGGTCGGCAGGTAACCATTTGCAACAGAAGTGGTCTTTGTAATATCCACATCGGTTACGTTCTTACCGCCAGCCTTGTATTCCATCTGCAGGTGTACATCATAGCGGTACTTCATGCCGTCTTCAGTGGTTTCGTAAACATAGGAGTAGCTTGAAGGCTTCTGCTCCGGTGTGGTGTAAACACGCAGATACCTGTTATCTTCCGCCTTGTCTCTTTCACGTTTGAAGTAGAGCTTTGCTCCGCTTTCATGGTCATAAGTGCCTTCATCATAAATAGCACCATCTGCGTTGTTTCCGGAATGAGTGCTCTTGTCAATTGGAATTGTAATGACTTCATTGGTCTCTGCATTGTAAATTACAGGACCATCGTTGCCGTCGCTGAGTTTGATGTCCTCTGCAGCAAAGATGCCAAATACTGCGTCCTTCAGCTTGGTCAGAGTGTACTTCGGAGTCCAGACCTTGATACCGTTCTTTGTGGTCTCTTCAAAATCAGTCAGCATTTCCCCTTCCTTTTCGATGGAGATTTTGCCTTTTACCTGGTTGTTCGGCATAGCTACAGCCTGGTAATACTTTTCGTATTCCGTACCGTTGAGGTGGCCATTCTGCTTGGTCACACTGAAGGTGTAGTAGTTGACACCTCCTTCATTTACATAGTAGCCATCCGGCATCAGGAATTCTTCCAGCTGGTAGGTACCAAACTCAAGATCATACGGGATGGTAATTTCCCCGTTTTCATCACAGATAAAGGTATAGTCCTTTTCAGTGGAATTAATGTCAGCTGCATTTGGCAGCAGTCTTCCGTAGTTTTCAGACTTGGTCGGATCCGCCAGCAGAGGATTTCCCATATACCGGATGTAGAAGTGGGTCCCTTTCAGGTCTACAGGCTTACCTGTTTCCGCATCGGTCTTGATGACCTTCACCACGTTCTCTTTCTTCTTGTCACGGATGTTCCAGTCATAACGGTTGTCCTTCTCGGAGTCGTTTGGATAATATCCGTTTCCGTGCTCCGCGATAAACTGGTCAAAGGATTCCAGTACGAATGAGGTATCATCAGCTGCCACTTCTTCCACCCGGTAGTTGCCATATGGAATATCGTAGATATAGAGGCATCCGTTGGTTCCCACGGTCATGTCTGTTACCGCGTTATTGGCACCGGATGTGTCACGAACTACACGATAAATGCGGGTGCCACTTGCATCCAGGCCTTCTTCCACGAACCGTACATACGGATGCTCTTCAAAACCTCCAGACTTCAGGTACATTTTCCACTTGGAGTTCTTTGATTTCGTCTGCACGCCGGAGCTGCCTTCTTCGTTGAACACATCGCCTGACTCATTGGATTTTGAGAGGAAGAGGCGGCCGCGGTAGCAGTCGTTGATAAACACGTCTTCGTCATAGGACAGAGTGTCTTCCAGACCATCAAGGGTACCGGAAGTGCTGCCATCGCTCCAGGTTACGGTGTACTGAATGTCAGACCAGTTTTCAGGCTCGTCCATGCATGCCTGACTGTTTTCGGTGAGCGCATAATATCTTGCAGTATATGTACGCTCGCCGCTGTCAGGTTCGATAAATCTTCCTGCAGGACGGCTTTCCACGATACGGTAGGTTACTTCTGCAGTCCATTCACACTGGGTCGGTTCCACGGTGCAGTGAGTGGTCACATTACCTTCCTCGTCTTCTTCCGTATGATCCAAACTGCTAGAAGTCACATCTGTCAAAATCGTCTCATCAGGCCATGGCTTATCATAAAGAGTCTCCGCACTGCCGTATTCATCCAATGTCACACTGTCCACCATTTCTTCCGGACCTCTGTTTACGGAACGGTACAGGGTATATGTGGCAGAAAGAGAAGCATCACCCATGCCGGAGGAGGTAGAACCGTCCCAACCAGGATTCAAATCCTCTTTGGACACGGTAAATTCAAAGGTTGGGAAGTATTCCGGTACAGGCTTTTCGTTACCTTCCGGTTCCTTACCAGGTTCTTCCGGCACAGCAGCCGCAGTAAACTTGATGTATGCGGCCACAGGGTCCGCAGCACCGGTTACAATAGTCTGTACATGAGAGGACCCGGACTGCCAGCCCCAGAAGAGAAGGTCCTTTTCCGGTGCTTTGCCGCGGGAAGCGTGCTGAATCATGTAACCTTCTTCGTTTGGTTCTCCCTTCATGTGAAGTACATACTTCTTTGAAGTCTCGTTGTATGTAATGGTAATCTTATCGTTCTTCAGTTCTTTGCCGCTGCGGGTCAGAACAACATAGCCCCCTCCATTTCCGGTGGTGTCATCAAAGGACCATTCATAGCCGTCAGAGGTCTTCATGGATTCTGTCAGCTGAATGGCCTTTGGCTTCTTTTCCGTCCCGTCAATGGCTCTTGGAAACTCTTTGTGCTCCTTAATAGCAGCAACCATCCAGTTGTATACATCCACTGCAGGACGGCCGCTGATCATGGACAGGTAGTGGTCACCGCCAACCCCCAGGTCATTGGTCTGACGTGTCATATTATCAGTGCGGTTTCCCTGCTGGATTTCCCACACCAGGCACTGGGTTGCAATGTACCAGTCAGCCCAGGCATAGGAGCTGCCGTGCTTGCCGTAATACTTGGAAGACTGGAAACCCTGATCGTAGAGGTCACTGATGTCATCCCCACTCTGGTACCCATAGAACAGTGCCAGCTGCAGGTTTACAATTGCCTCATTAGACAGACCTGCGTAGATGGCATCATGCTGTTCATTTGCAGTCAGCTTCTTGCCCGAGTCTACGTGTACCCCGTGTTCCACGCAGTAGCCGCGGTAGGAAGAACCGTTCTGCTGGAGTACATAGCTCCGCTTTGGGTCTCCGGACTCATACTGGCCATCGAAAACCTTCCACTTACCTGTAGCAAGGTCGATATATCGGATTTTGATATATCCCTGTTCCGATTTCGGGAACTGATAGGTTCCGCCGTCACCGCCAATGAGCACTGCACCTTCGCTGTAA
>JAFYKS010000154.1 GCA_017537495.1 Bacillota bacterium
AGAATTTCATCCAGAAGCTGCATCAGTTCCAGCACGCTTCGGAAGGATGCCTCCTGGTTTTCCTCTTTCCATACCAGCCGCCCCTGCCAGGTATAGAATTCACGGAAAAGAACCTGTATCTGAAAAGTCGCAATTGCGTGTTCCTCTTCAGGAATAGGTCTTACCAACGGAAGCGGTCTGTCCGGACATTCCTCCAGATCCAGCAAGCTGTCCAGCATCAGTACAAGATGCGACATGCTTCGGATCTCGAAGGCTCCTTCCAGCCGCGGATGTCTCAAAATTCCAGTCATGACACCGTCCTGATAATCTGTGACCGCGACCAGCGCCTCCATGGTTCGACACGGAATTAATTTTCTGTGTATCACAGTATCACCTCGCTTCACGTGCCATTATAGGTATATTATAAAAAGGAACAGTTAGTTTTCGGTTAGTTTTTATATAAATATGATAATTTTTTTAAAAAAATATCCGGCGTATTATTATCATACGCCGGATAAAATCTTTTAACTATTATATTATGTATTATTTCCCGCAGGATGGCAAATCTGCAGCGGATACACCCTGTAATCCAGATGCGCCCTTGACCGCGGGTAAGCTGTATGGAATGCACGGTCGATACGTTCCATTACTGTTCTCGCATTCTCCGTCGTTGCCCCGGAAAGAAGCACCACATAGGAGCCGGCATTCAGACGCGCCACCGGATCCCCGGCACGAAGCGTTTTGAGCAGGATTTTTTCCAGGCGGCGAATATCTGTTGTCGGCAGGGAGCGTTCCCCCCTAGCACTTTCTGCTTTTACAACAAGAAGCGTCGAGGCTTCTTTATTTCGCATCATGTGGCGTGCTTCCAGAACAGTAATGTTCCGGAATACACCGAAACTGCAAAGAAACGCGGTATTCTCCGCTTCCACTTCCGTCAGCATACGTACAATGTCAGTTGCATCATCAGCATGAATTGCATCCACTGCTGCGGTATGAAGCCGTTCCACCTGTTCACTTGGAACAAGATTTAATTCTGTCCAGATATATGCACGATATGCCTCATACTGTGCAATCGCCTGCTCTGCCTGGCCAATTGCAATGAGTCCGGTCATCATGTAGGATGTAAATTCTTCTACTATAGGGTCTTTTGCATAAGCCTGTTCACAGACATGAATGATATCAATCCATCGGTCCTCTGCACTCAGCATTTCCAGTACGGATTTGCACGCATCAATATATAATGTACGGTAATAAATCCGCAGTGCCATCAGCCATTCTGCATCATTATTGGTAAGAAGATCTCCGCTGTACAGTTCCAGAACCTTCATCAGATTCTGAGAGGATACACTGCTGCTGCACCGGTTGGCATTCACGCATCCTTCTTCAAACAGCTCGGTATCCAGCACCAGCTGCACATCGGCTTTCCACGTATAGTGTCCCCTGTGTGTCATCAGCAGATTCTCGATGTGCGGGAACATCTGCGCCAGCAGGCTGCGTGTTTTATGCATGGTATATTTCAGGGCACCGCCCGGATCAGCGCTGCTGTCTTCCGGCCAGAATACATTAATCAGTTCTTCAGAAGAAATATCTTTTCCATGGTTCAGAATCAGATACTCCAAAAAAGACGTCAGCTTCTTTCCTGCGCCGGAGGCTGTAGACTTATTCAGATACTCCCATTCCGCATCCTCACTGCACCGATAAGCAATTCCCCCGCCGAATAATTTGAAATATATGCAGTTTTCATATGTTTTATCATCCATCACGATTCCTCGTTTCATATCTCCCAAAAAGGGATTTCTATAGGTCGTGCTTACAGTTTCAGCTGATCATACTGGCTCAGGAAGCCCTTCACCAGCTGCAGAATCTGATCGCAGGTTCCTGCGGTCACTTCAATGTTCAGCGGCATAATCGGGTCATGGAGTGACTTACGAAGCAGACACCATCCGGACAGGTCTTCTGCACGGAAGTTGATTCTTACACCTTCGTAGTTTGGTTCCACCATTTCCAGTTTTACTGCATCGCCGCAGGACGGACAGGTTACACTTCCTGCTTTCGCCCATGCTGTCAGGTCTTCCAGCACCTGATCGCCGTACGGTCCAAAATCTTCCGCCAGAATCGGGAAGCGGTACTCTACGGCTTCTTTTGCCTCTTCCAGAGATTCCAGAATCACATCCAGTGCCTGGCCCTGCTGTGCCAGCTGAGCCGCCTTGATTACAATCTTGGTGGCCAGGTATGCCCCGTCATCCAGGAAGTAGTTTTCTTTATATGCTGCATGTCCGGAGGTTTCAATGGCCAACTGGCTGTCGATGCCTGCCGCATTGAGTTCGATGGACTTATTGATTACGTTCTTGTAGCCGCGCTTGAAACGGAGGTGCTTCAGGCCCAGACACTCTTCCAGATAAACGGTCAGCTGATCGCTGGTGATGCTGTCGGTGACCACTGTGGTTCCCGGATGTTCCTTTGCAATCAGCGCTGCTGCCATAGCTACGATGGCATTACGGTTGATTTCCTTACCCTTTCCGTCCACTGCGGAGGAACGGTCAACGTCGGTATCGAAAATGAGACCGAAGTCTGCGCCGCTTTCCACTACGGCTTTGCAGATGGAAGCCATTGCTTCCTTATTTTCAGGATTTGGAGCGTGGTTCGGGAAGTTTCCGTCCGGTTCCAGGAACTGGCTTGCAGACACATCTGCACCCAGAGGAGCCAGAATACGGGAAG
>JAFYKS010000155.1 GCA_017537495.1 Bacillota bacterium
CAGAGTCTTGAAAACTTCATTTACAGAAGAAAGTACTACAAACTTGCCTTCTTCATCCAGCAGAACACCGATAGTTGCGTTTACTACCGCGTCCTTGCCTTTTTCTGCAATCATAGCCTTTGCACGGTTATTTACCGCAAAGTTCTTATCTTCTTTCGGGATTTTTCTTCCCTGCTGTGCAGCAAAAATAAAATCAGACATGATTTTTCTCTCCTTTTACATTTAATGCAGTTCGCATAATCGAAATAATTGTCTCGATTATATCATCAACTTGCATTTTTTACAAGTTGCCGGCTGTATGAAATGTATTCAATCTGCAAATAATATCTTTAACTGGAGGTGAAAATATGCGTCAAGCAGAAAGAAAAAAAGGAAAAGATAAAATTGCCATTACGCTGATGCTTTGCTTCTGCGTCATTGCTCTCACTTCAATCTTTGCCATACGGTCTAATATTAACAAAATCAACGGCAGCAGCCCTGATTTGCCTGTATCCGACAAAACACCTGCTGCGGAGACGGAAGATAGAATCCCTGAGAAGGCCGAAGAGCCATCCGATGATGTATCGGTGCCTGTCCCTACCGTGGACAGTCAGCAGAAACCTGCTCCGGAATACCGGTTTCAGTGTCCTGTCGATGAAGCAGGTGCCACCGTATCCAATGAGTTTTCCATGGATGCTTTGATCTATTCAGTCACTTTGGATCAATACATGACCCACAGCGGTGTGGATATTGAAACGGATGCCGATGCTCAGGTTCTGGCCATGGCGGATGGAACCGTAACCGCAGTCTACCATGATGACCGCTACGGAAACACGGTGGAAATCAATCATGGAGACCAGTATACCGCAGTCTATTCCAACCTGTCCGATGCCGGCATGGTTGAAACAGGTGATGATGTAACTGCCGGTCAGATTATCGGCGGCGTCGGTACCACGGGTCTCTTCGAGTCTCTGGAACCTGCCCATCTCCACCTGGAGCTGCAGTATCAGGGCAGCCTGGTGGATCCTATGGAATATATCGATTTCCGGTAATAAAAGAGCTCCCGCCGTCAGCCAGACAGCAGGAGCTTTTTATTTATGTATGTACGGTTATTTCGTAATTTTTACATAGTTGATGTTTTTGCCGGCAGCACTGAACTTGTCTTCGTATTCCGTGGTTACCAGGCGGCTTTCGTAGGTACAGTCTTCACCATGGAGATTGCGGGTCATTTCAGCCATTTTCAGGCCCTTTTCCTCCAGCAGTACGATTTCCTCCAGAGTAAACTCAAAGAGGCCTTCATTATCGGTTTTAAACTCTACGAAACCATCTTCCCCCATAACCTGGAAATAGTTTTCCAAACGCTTATGATAGGTCAGTCTGCGCTTGTCGTGACGTGCCTTCGGCCATGGGTCGCTGAAATTCAGGTATACGCCTGCCAGCTCACCTTTTTCGAAGTAATCGTTTAAGTCGTTGACAAAATCGTTGAAAAGGCGCAGATTGGCAAGTCCTGCCGCTTCCGCCTTTTCCATGGCGCGGAGAATGACGTTTTCCTGGCCTTCTACGGCAATATAGTTGGCTTCCGGATTGCGCTGTGCTCTGGTCAGGATGAACTTGCCCTTGCCGCAGCCGATTTCCAGATATACCGGATTATTATTTCCAAAAATTTCAGCCCAGTGTCCCTTGGCTTCTCTCGGGTCTTTAATCAGAAAGCTGGAATTGTTGGCCATCTTTTCTTCCAGATTTTTTACTGTTCTCTGTCTCATTTATTTCCTCCTGCAGTTCCGTTCTGCCTTACAGCAGAATGGACTCAGCAATAATCAGGGCCAGGAATGCTGTCAGCAGCAGAATGGCCGCATAATCTCTCTTTTTCAGCTTCATTTCATGAAGGCGTGTACGCTGGTCACCGCCGCGGTAGCATCTTGCTTCCATGGCCATGGCCAGATCCTGTGCAATACGGAAGGCACTGACAAACAGCGGAACCAGAATCGGAACCAGGCTCTTTGCTCTCTGAATCAGGTTGCCGGACTCAAAGTCAGCCCCTCTGGCCTGCTGAGCCTTCATGATTTTGTCGGTTTCCTCCAGCAGCGTCGGAATGAAACGCAGCGCGATGGTCATCATCATGGCGATTTCATGGGCCGGAACACCAATCTTCTTCAGCGGTGCCAGCAGACGCTCAATCCCGTCGGTCAGACTCAGCGGACGTGTGCACAGCGTCAGCATGGATGATCCCAAAAGCAGCAGAATCAGGCGCACAGCCATGAAAACAGCCATGCGGAGGCCTTCCTCCGTAATCTTCAGGAATCCCAGACGAACCAGAACAGTGCCGTCAATCATGAACATGTTCAGCGCAAAGGTGAAGCACAGAATCATGATAATCGGCTTCAGACCCCGCACGATGTAAGAGAACGGTACCTTTGACAGGAGAATCACCGCTCCCAGCGCAGCTGCAGCCAGAACGAATCCTATAAAATTGTCTACAATAAACAGTTCCACGATGAACAGCAAGGTTGCGATGATTTTAACCCTGGCATCCAGGCGGTGAATCACTGAATCACCGGGATAGAACTGTCCAAGTGTGATATCTCTAATCATTTTCAGATTTTCCCTTCAGATATTGGAATATTTCTTCAGCTGCCTGCTCCGCAGACAGAATGGTTTCAGACAGACCAAAACCGCGATCACGCAGAGTTTCCGTAAACTGTGTTACCGGCGGAAGAGCCAGTCCCACTTCTTCCAGACGCTGTCTCTGACCAAAAACTTCCTTCGGAGTACCCACTGTTACCAGGCGGCCGCTGTCGACTACGATAATTTTATCAGACAGGCGTGCAATGTCCGCCATATTATGTGATACCAGAATGGTGATGTTTCCGGTTCTGCGGTGAACTTCCTCCACCATGGCCAGCACGTCCTTGTGTGCTTTCGGGTCCAGGCCTGCCGTCGGCTCGTCCAGAATCAGAACTTCCGGACGCATGGCGATAACGCCTGCGATTGCCACGCGGCGCTTCTGACCGCCGGACAGCTCAAAAGGAGACCGTTCTGCGATGGTCTCGTAATCAAGGCCTACCAGGTCCAGAGACTCACGCACACGTTCCTCGATTTCCGCCTCAGACAGTCCCAGGTTCTTAGGACCGAAGGCCACATCCTTAGCCACAGTTTCTTCAAACAGCTGGTACTCCGGATACTGGAAAACCAGTCCGATACGGCGGCGGATTTCCACCATGGACACGCCTGGTGCAGTGATATCCTTTCCGCCTACCACAATCTGCCCTGAAGTCGGCTTCAGAAGACCGTTCAGATGCTGCAGCAAAGTGGATTTGCCGGAGCCGGTGTGACCAATCACGCCCACCAGTTCCCCATCATTTATTTCAAAAGACACATCTTCCAGGGCCACTGATTCAGTTGGCATACCCGGTTCATAAATGTGTGTCAGATTTCTTACCTGTATTGACATAAGAATTCAACCATCTCTTCCGTACTGATTATGTTTTTCGGCACATCGATGCCTTTTTCCCGCAGGCAGGCTGCCAGTTCCACGGCCAGAGGAATATCCAGATTTACAGACTGAATCAAATCCTTCTGTGAGAACACTTCTGCCGGGGTTCCGTCCAGGAGAACCTTTCCTTCATGCATGACTACCACACGTTCTGCTTCCGCAGCTTCTTCCATGAAGTGGGTAATCAGAAGGACTGTAATGCCTTCCTCGTGCAGCTCACGGATGATTTCCATGATTTCCTGGCGTCCTTTCGGGTCCAGCATGGCTGTAGGCTCGTCAAAAATAATACACTCCGGCTTCATTGCCACCACGCCTGCAATGGCAATCCGCTGCTTCTGTCCGCCTGACAGCAGGTGCGGCGGTTTTTTGCGGAATTTGCCCATGTTTACGGCTTCCAGTGACTTATCTACCCGGCGGCGGATTTCATCAGGGTCAATTCCCAGATTTTCCGGTCCAAAGGCTACATCATCCTCTACGATGGCAGACACCAGCTGATTGTCCGGA
>JAFYKS010000156.1 GCA_017537495.1 Bacillota bacterium
ATTCTGCGGAGTCGATCAGAGCCTTCATAGGGCACAGACCGATTACTTCGGAACCGATTACCTGTACGCCGTATCTTGCAGCTTCCATCTTAACCATTTCTGTTACTCTGTACAGCGGAGTTACGCGGAAGTCTGTCATATTGATGGATACCTGTGCGATGTTTCTGTCTTCCAGCATGAAGCCCATAGCCTTAACATTGTTCAGGCCGCCGTCCTTTTCACGGATGATCTTTGCGATGTTGCTTGCGATAGTTACATCGGAAGTGTTCAGGTTCAGGTTATATGCTACCAGAGGTGGTCTTGCACCAACTGCTACCACGCCGCCGGTAGGATGAATTCTTCTGCCGCCGAAATCTGGTTCCCATTCTTCCTGCTGTACCTTTTCAGCCATGCCTTCGAACTGGCCCTTTCTTACGGTTGCCAGGTTCTTTCTCGCAGGCTTCTGTGCGGACAGTTCATACAGGAATACAGGCAGATCAGCTTCTTCAGCGATTCTGGCACCGACTCTGTGAGACAGTTCGATACATTCTTCATTGGTTGCGTCCTTGATTGGAACGAAAGGCATTACGTCTACGCAGCCCATTCTTGGGTGTTCCCCTTCGTGCTTGGTCAGGTCAATCAGTTCTACAGCCTTCTTAGCCAGCTTCACGCTTGCTTCTTCCACGCCCTTTGCGTCACCGATGTATGTGATTACAGTACGGTTGTGGTTAGGGTCAGAAGAGTAGTTCAGCAGGGTGCAGCCTGGAGTTGTGCGGATCTGATCCACGCATGCTTCGATAACTTCCTGATTTCTGCCTTCAGAAATATTAGGGATACTTTCAATAATCTGTGCCATTTTTGTTTCCTCCTCAAAATATCAATTCCGCGCTCTTACAGCATTGCGGATACTTCCATGTAAATTTTTGCAGCCAGTGCTTCTGCTTCCACGATGGTCTTCTTGCCGGCCAGGAACTTTTCCTTCTGTGCTTCGTCCTTTACGCCAGGCAGGTTGATCAGTACGTTCAGCCATGCGCCCTTCACACCGCTCAGCAGGTTCAGTGCAGCCACACCCAGGTCGGATGCTGCGTTCGGATTGGACTTGCCTACGATCATTTCTGTCACTTTCAGACCTTCTGCACAAAGCATCATGGTTTCAAACGGTACTTCAGTAGCAACCAGTGTGCCGTCTGCGATAGCCTTGCTTCTTGCTGCCTTTTCTTCGTCAGTGCCCTTTGGCATCTTGAATGCTGCGGATACCAGGTTGAATGCTTCTGTGTCCTTATCGATAGCAGCCACCAGCTTGCTGTACAGGTCTGCAGCCTTTTCCTTTGCTTCTGTGCAGACTTCCTGGTGTTCAGCATACTTTTCCTTACCCAGAGTCAGGTCACATACCATGCATACCAGGCCCACACCCTGTGCTGCTGCCAGTGCACTTGCACTGCCGCCGCCTGGAGCCGGTGCGTCAGACTTTAATACATCCAGATATTCGTTTACTTTCATTTCTACTAATTTCATTTTTTACACCAGAATTCCTTTCTTAATGGTCTGTAATGCCAGGTTGGATCCGAACCGGTAGCAGAGCATTTCCATGTTCGGTGCGTCCCAGATAACCAGGTCTGCCTGTTTGCCTTCTTCTAAAGTTCCCACCAGATGGCCGCGGCCGATGGCACATGCCGGATTAATGGTCACCGCTGTCAGGATTTCTTCCGGAGTCAGGCGGTACTTCAGATAGCCCAGGTTCATAACGAACTGCAGGTTCAGGGACGGACAGGAGCCAGGGTTAAAGTCGGAAGCCATGGCTACCGGAATACCCAGTTCCACCATACGCCGTGCCGGCGCAAAGGTTGCTCCCAGATAGAAGGAGGTTGCCGGCAGCAGCATAGCCACGGTGCCGCCCTTTGCCAGGGACTGCATACCCTCTTCGTTGATTACAATCAGATGTTCAGCAGATGCCGCCTTCATTTCACCAGCCAGTACGGAGCCGCCGATGGACTCGATTTCGTCTGCGTGAATCTTCAAGCCAAAGCCCAGCTTACGTGCTTCTTCCAGATATACACGGCTCTGTTCCTTATCGAAAACAGAATCTTCAGTGAAGATATCGATGTATTCTGCCAGGTTACGTTCTTTTACGTAAGGCATCATTTCTTCGATACAGAGCTTGATGAACTCATCTTCTCTGCCCTTCCATTCCGGCAGTACCACGTGTGCCGGCATGAAGGTGGATACGATATCCATCGGATGGTCTTCATTGAGCTTTTTCAGAACTTCCAGCAGCTTCACTTCTGTTTCCAGGTCGATGCCGTAGCCGCTCTTGGCTTCTGCGGTGGTCACGCCCAGTCCCATCATTTCATCCAGGAAACCTTCGGTTTTATCGTAAAGATCCTGGAAGGAAGCTTCTCTGGTCTTGCGTACAGTGTCCAGAATGCCGCCGCCTGCTCTCAGGATGTCCAGGTAGCCTGCACCCTTCAGTTTCAGCGGAATTTCGTTCTGACGGTAGCCGCCGAACACCAGGTGTGTATGGCCTTCCACCAGACCCGGAGTCACCAGCTTGCCCTCTGCATCCACTACGGTGTCCACATCATCCTCAGCGTGGGCGAGAGCGCCGTCTGCGGAGATTTTGCGGATGATACCGTCTTCGATATATACGGAGGCATCATAGAGCTTCAGGTTTTCCCCCTGAGATGCGCCGCCGTGGGCGAAGCTGCCCACAGGTGTCTGCAGGCAGCCGATATTTTTAATTAACAATGTAGCCATAAAGGGCCTCCTATTTTACGAACTGATCTACCAGACCGTTTACCAGTTCATCGTCAGCAATGAATGGAATGGTGATGTGTCCCTTGCCGGCATAGTTCTTGTTGTATTCCACGGAAGTGGACAGAGCGTTTTCGTTACGAGCCCAGTTTCTTCTCGCTACGCCGCCCATTACGTCCCACATCATTGCGGACTTGATGATTTCGTCAGTTCTTTCGGAACCGTCCAGCAGCAGACCGAAGCCGCCGTTGATGGACTTACCGATACCTACGCCGCCGCCGTTGTGCAGTGCGCAGAGTGACATACCTCTTGCTGCGTTACCAGCAAAGCACTGTACAGCCATGTCTGCCATTACGTTGGAACCATCCTTGATGTTGGAAGTTTCTCTGAATGGAGAGTCAGTACCGGATACGTCGTGGTGGTCACGGCCCATCATGATAGGGCCAACCTTGCCTTCTCTTACCATTTCGTTGAACTTCAGAGCGATGTTGGTTCTGCCTTCTGCATCCTGATACAGGATTCTTGCCTGAGTACCTACAACTAGCTTGTTTTCCTTCGCATCGCGGATCCATACCCAGTTGTCTCTGTCCTGAGCTCTTCTGGTTGGGTCGATGCATTCCATTGCAGCCTTGTCGGTTGCATCCAGATCTTCTGGCTTACCGGACAGGCAAACCCATCTGAATGGTCCGTAGCCGTAGTCGAACAGTACAGGACCCATGATATCTTCTACGTAGGAAGGCCAGATGAAGCCATCCTTATCGTCGTAGCCGTTCTTGGAGATTTCCTTGATGCCTGCATCGTACATTGCCTTCATGAATGAGTTGCCGTAGTCGAAGAAGTAAGTTCCCTTAGCAGACAGAGCCTTGATTGCTGCATAATGTCTGTGGAGGGTCTTGTCAACTTCTGCGCAGAAGGTGTCGCGGTCTTCTGCCAGCAGTCTGGTTCTTTCTTCGAAGGACATGCCAGCAGGGCAGTATCCACCGTTGTATACGTTGTGGCAGGAAGTCTGGTCAGACAGCAGTTCGATGTGGAAGTCCTTTTCCACTGCTGCTTCCAGCAGGTCTACGATGTTACCGTGGTAAGCGATGGAGATGGATTCCTTCGCTGCCTTCTTTTCGTTAGCCAGCTTGAAGATTTCATCCAGGTCATCCATGATTACATCTACCCAGCCCTGATCGTGACGGGTCACGATTCTGGAGTAGTCTACTTCTGCAAAAATACCTACTGCGTTTGCAATGTTGGCCGCCTTAGGCTGTGCGCCGGACATGCCGCCCAGACCGGAGGATACGAAGGTGTAACCTGCCAGGTCGCCGTCTGCAGGAACGCCCAGTTCCTTACGGCCTGCATTCAGAATGGTATTGAATGTACCGTGTACGATACCCTGAGGTCCGATGTACATCCAGCCGCCTGCAGTCATCTGACCGTAGTTTGCTACGCCCATTTCTTCTGCGATTTCCCAGTCAGCCAGGTTGTCATACATACCGATCATCAGGGAGTTGGTG
>JAFYKS010000157.1 GCA_017537495.1 Bacillota bacterium
AAAGACCATTCATCAAACCACTCACCATAATCCCCCCCAGCCGCGGAAGAACCACCGCACCCGGAAGCAGGATGCAGAAGCCGGAAAGAAGGATTTTGCCGGAAACTGCTGCGGTCATGGACACCGGAAGAGACTGATACAGCACCGCCGACGGTCCGAAGAGACTGCTCCAGAACAGTTTTTTATAAATCCGGTACAGAAGCAGCATCCACAGCAGGCAGAATACCGGCAGAAAAATCCTGATAACCGTCTGCAGACCGTTTTCCCATCGCTGTGCCGCCGGATCAAACTGACTTCCGCTTCCGTTCATAACGGTTACCCAGAATACCAGAAGGATGACCCCCAGCCCCACCAGTTCCAGCGCAATGAGCCGAACCTGGCTGATAATATAGCGATCTGTCATTGACATACTACTCGCCTCCTTTCAGCTGCTGCAGATTCACCGCAAGCAGCTCATAGCGGTTGGTATACCCGATGTAGCCAAAATAGTCGCCGTCCAGGTACATCATAGTAGAGCCATCTTCCAGCAGGCAGGTCCCGTCCCGCAGAAAGGCTGCCGCTGTATAATCATCTTCCTTCTGCAGCAAATCGCCGCAGATGTAGTTGCCTGCAATTACAAGGCTTCTGCGGAACTTACGGCCGTCCAGCATGGTTTGGAAAGAGTCATCCATCAAATACATAATATCCTCTTCCCAGGATTTTTCGTTTGCCTGTACCGCAATCCAGATGCCGTCCTGACGGTCTTTCAGAAGCCAGCCTGACTCCGTTTCATAAAGAATCTCACCAGTGACAAGATTCATGGCCCGGCCGGAGTCTTTGCCGTTGAGAATGGCGAATCCGTAATCACTTGTCAGGACAGCCTTCTCGTCACCCTGGTAGAGAATCTCTCTGTCCATGGTCTGAATCACATAGCGTTTTTCCAGATTCATATCGCTGAGCTTTCCGGTCATATATTCACCGCTTCCGTGAATCACCAGATTTTTATACGCAGTTTCTACCACTTTCATGGCATTCAAGTCCACATAACTTCCGCCTTCACCGTTCCGGTCAAACAGATACGGTCCGCTCTGGCTGATTGGGGAGGAAATCCCTGTGGCGAGCAGAACATTCCCCTCTTCCTCCATCACTTTCCATGTATCCCCGGCATTTACCCCCTTCACGGCAAAATATCCTCGTTCTGCATCTACCAGTTCCATCAGACTGTACTTCCCCGGTGCACCGAAGTTTCTGGACTTGAAGGTCAGCTGCAGGTCAGACTGCTCCTCCGCAGTATATGGACGGAATGCGAACTGATTCAGACTGGCCGATGCATTGGCATACACAAGCCAGATTAAAACCAGCGGCAGGATTGCTCCTGCCAAAAGCAAAATACTGAAATTACCGGTTATTTTTTTCTTCATTATCCACACCCCACTTATGTGCTTATTCCAGCACCTTCAGATCAATGATTGCCAGCTGACCCCGGCTGTTCTTTACCACCGCAAAATATTCCTTCTCCCCGTTGACAATCTTCATATCAGCGATCTGACTGTCGAAGTTGTGTACAAACATAGCGTCAGGCTGACTGGCTGTACCGCCTGCCATGAAAAATACAGCCACGAAGATAACCAGAATCACCAGCCCTACCACAATCGCCGCGCCCAGTAAGATTTTGCTGTTTCTCATCATGCCACCCCTCCGTCCTTTTTCTCTATCAGGCTCACACATACTTTATACGCTCCAGCCAGCAGCACCAGGCTCAGCGCCAGATGGAAGAACGGCTGTAAGATGGCCGGCTGAAGCCAGTCCATCATCTTCGGAATCTCCGCCGACAGAACATAAGGTACGATTGCCAGAGTTCCCAGATACAGCATCACATTCTGTACATACCATCCCTTTCCCCCACGGGGCAGGTAACAATAAAATGTTACCCCCAGGAGAATCAGCGCTGACAGAGTAAAGCAGCGGACGGTCATGTTAAGAAAGTCCAGCACTGCTGTCAGCGGAATCAGTTCCGGCATTATCTTCATAGCCTGAAAACCGAGAATCCATTCTTCAAACATATCCAGAATATTTCCCGGATTGCCGAAGATGACGGAAGCAAACATCTGTCCAACCAGACAGATGACCCCCATGGCTGTGAAAACCAGGCCGCCGGTGAAGATTTTGGTGAGAACCAGCATTGGAACTGAAACTGGAAGGGACCGGTAGAGTACCGCATCTTTTCCGTACAGGCTCACCGCGAACAGTTTACAGAAAATCCGATACAGAAGAACCAGCACCACAATCACTGCCGGAATTGCCATAAAAATCAGGAACCAGG
>JAFYKS010000158.1 GCA_017537495.1 Bacillota bacterium
AATCGCATGTTCCACACCGCACTTGCCCTGCACCATGTGGTGGGTCAGACCCTGCTCACGGGAGAAGTCCTGAATATCTCTGGCATTCTGCGCGGACTTGATGTCTTTATTCGGTGTGAAGTGGTCCGGAACCAGAACCACATTGTATTTATCGAAAACTTTATCAGCCATCTGGCGGAAAATCGGCAGTGCCATGGGACCTGTGATGTCGTTGGCCATTACCACGTCCAGACTGCATTCAATCAGCTGTCCGGCCACTACGCTGTCCAGACCTGCATGAGCAGCTAAAATTTTCTGTGTCATTGTCATACCCATAACGGTATTCCTCCTTGTATGTGTAAAAGTTTTAGTTTACGAAGTGAATCTTCTTGTTCATCCGGTTCAGAGCACTTACCAGAGCATTTACGGATGCCAGGATGATGTCGGCATGGGTACCTACGCCCCAATACTTGTTGCTGTCAGGTCCTTCGATGCATACATAAGCTGCAGCCTTGGAATTGGAGTCCGCACTGATTGCATGTTCGGAGTAGGTGATGAACTTGTAATCGAAGTGGTAGCCGGTCTGGCGGAGACCATTTGCAACAGCGTCCAGACGTCCGTTACCCTTGCCTTCCAGATTGTAAACCTGATTTTCAATCACAACGCGCATCTTTACGGTCATGCTGTCACTGTCTTCCATCTTCGTATCGGAGAAGTGGCTGAATGTAGCATGGGTGATGTCGATTGGAGCGAAGTCGTTGATGTATTCCTTCGCAAAGGCTTCGTAGATGCCGGCAGGGGACAGTTCCTGATGGCTCTTGTCGGAAATATCCTTGATCATATAGCCGATTTCTGCACGCATTGCCTGCGGCAGATCGAAACCGTAATTCTGTTCCAGAACGTAAGCCACGCCGCCTTTGCCGGACTGGCTGTTGATGCGGATGACGTCAGCGTCGTATTCGCGGCTTACATCATGCGGATCGATTGGCAGGTAAGGAACGGTCCACTTGTCAGGATTCTTTTCCTTAACCCAGTTCATGCCCTTTGCGATTGCATCCTGGTGAGAGCCGGAGAAGGCTGCGAATACCAGTGCGCCTGCGTAAGGCTGACGAGGATTTACCTTCAGATCAGTAAACTTTTCATATTCTGTTACAATCTGCGGCATGTTGGCGAAGTTCAGCTCTGGATCTATGCCGTGGGAGAACAGGTTCATGGCCAGGGTTACGATGTCCACATTACCGGTTCTTTCGCCGTTGCCGAAGAGGGTGCCTTCGATTCTGTCGCCGCCGGCCAGGATGCCCAGTTCTGCCGCTGCCACCGCGCAGCCTCTGTCGTTATGCGGATGGAGGGAGATAATCAGGTTTTCACGGCTGTGCAGGTTTGCACACATGTATTCCACCTGGTTTGCAAAAACATGCGGCATGGACATTTCCACGGTTGCCGGCAGGTTGATGATGACCTTCTTTTCCGGTGTCGGCTGCCAGATATCGATAACCACGTTGCAGATTTCTGCAGCAAAGTCCATTTCAGTGCCGGTAAAGCTTTCAGGGGAGTATTCGAAGGTGAAGTCACTTTCCGGATACTTGGCTGCCAGCTGTTTCACCATGGTGGCGCCGTGGCGGGCGATTTCGATGATTTCTTCCTTGCTTGCACGGAATACCTGCTGTCTCTGAGCAAAGCTTGTGGAGTTGTACAGATGCACCACTGCACGCTTGATGCCCTTCAGAGCCTCGAATGTTTCTTCAATTATATGGCTTCTTGCCTGGGTCAGTACCTGAACTGTAACGTCGTCCGGAATCAGGTCCTCTTCGATCAGTTTCCGCAGGAACTCATATTCTGTTTCTGATGCTGCAGGGAAGCCTACTTCGATTTCCTTGAAGCCGATTTCTACCAGCATTTTAAAGTAATCTATTTTTTCTTCCAGAGTCATAGGCACGATTAGAGCCTGGTTTCCATCACGCAGGTCTACGCTGCACCATGCAGGAGCTTTTTCAATGTGGTCTTTTTTCATCCAGGTGTATTCCATCTGACCTGGAGCGGGATAGTACCCGATGTGATACTTGACGTGATTTTTCATAGTGATTCTGGTTACCTCTTATTTTCTTTCTGACATTAACGTAAAAACATCAAAACAGTAAATTTATATTATATAGAATAGAAGAAAACGGTCCGTCTGTCAACATGATTTTGTGAAAAATGAATATAAAATCGTGTATTTATTTGTGAACATTCACAAAATGTGTTGACAAGAAGCGTTTTATCACTATAATGAAACTATAAGCTGGATGGGTGCATAATCCATCCATTCACCGATGATGAAAATAACGGAAAAGGAAGATAAAATATGAGACTGACAGGAGCACAAATTGTGGCAGAGGTATTGCTGGACCACAGTGTTGATACCGTATTCGGTTATCCGGGCGGCACGGCACTGAACATCTTCGATGAACTGTATAAATACAGCGATAAGATTCATCATTACCTGACTGCCCACGAGCAGGGCGCAGCCCATGCAGCAGATGGTTATGCCAGATCTACCGGCAAGACCGGGGTGGTATTTGCAACCAGCGGACCTGGTGCAACTAATCTGGTAACAGGTATTGCAACTGCATTTATGGACAGTATCCCACTGGTGGCAATTACCGCCAACGTTCCTGATAGCCTGATTGGCCGTGATGCTTTCCAGGAAATCAGTATTACAGGCGTGACCATGCCGATTACCAAGCATAATTTCTTCGTAAACCGCATTGAAGATCTGGAACCTGCACTGAGGACTGCGTTTCAGATTGCGGGCAGCGGCCGCAAGGGGCCTGTTCTGGTGGATATTACCAAGGATGTCACTGCCGACACCATTGAATATACTTCCAAGGCACCGTATGAACTGCGCAAAAACCCTCAGCCCGACGGTGAGGTGGTAAAGCGGATTGCGCAGCTGATTAACGAAGCGGAACGTCCGGTGATCTATTTCGGCGGCGGTGTGACAGCATCTGACGCTGGAACAGAACTGAACCGTCTCCTTGAAAAGGCAGACATTCCGGCCACATATACTCTGATGGGTGCTGGTGTTGTAGGTTCTGACAATCCGCACAGCCTGGGAATGCTGGGTATGCATGGCTCCGTTTCTGCAAACCGTGCAGTCAATCATGCGGATTTGCTGATCGCATTGGGCGCACGTTTTTCTGACCGCGTAGCCCTGAATCCGGGAGCCTTTGCAAAGAATGCAAAGCGTGTTCAGATTGACATCGATAAGTCTGAAATCGGAAAGAATGTTCCGGTGGATGAGTTCACCATCTGTGATGTAAGAGAATTCCTTTATATGCTGCTTCCTCTGATTAAGGAACAGAAGCGTGAAGCATGGGCAGTACAGATTCAGGAATGGAAAGACAGTGAAAAGATCATTCACTATGAGGGCGAAGGTGCCTGTCAGCTCCATCCGGATGAAATTGTTATGAAGACATGTGAACTGACCGATAAGGATACCATCTATGTAACCGATGTAGGTCAGCACCAGATTTGGGCAGCGCAGTATGTGAAGCATGAAAAGACCCGCCGGTTTATCACCAGCGGCGGTCTGGGTACCATGGGCTTCGGTTACGGAGCAGCCATCGGTTCCCAGCTGGGTAACCCGGATAAGAGAGTCATCCACTTTACCGGAGACGGTTCCTTCCATATGAATCTGAATGAAGCCTGCACCGCTGTCAGCAACAACCTGCCGATTATCACTATTATTATGAATAACAGTGTTCTGGGTATGGTTTATCAGTGGCAGACCCTGTTCTATGAGAAACGTTTCTCTAATACAACACCGGAACGCAAGACTGATTTTGTGAAGCTGGCACAGGCTTTCGGAGCAGAAGGCTACAGAGCCACCACGCCGGAAGAATTTGAAGAGGCCATGAAGAAGGCGCTGCAGGCTGACGGTCCTGTATGGATTGACTGCATCATCTCCAGAGAAGAACGCGTACTTCCGATGATTCCAGGCGGCAAGACCGTAGAAGACATGATTATTGACTAGGAGGAGAAGCTGATGTACAGAAGATCATTAAAGAGAGAAATCGTCAGCGTTCTGGTTGATAACCAGGCTAATGTACTGACAAGAGTGGTAAGTATGTTCGGTAGACGTGGATTCAACATCGATTCTCTGACCGTATCTGCAACCAATGACCCGACACTTTCCAGAATCACCATTGTATTTAACGCCACAGAACGTTCCATGCAGCAGATTATCACCCAGACGGAAAAACTGGAAGTGGTGAAGTCCATCTGTCTGCTGAACAGGGAAAATGCCCTGTACCGTGAACTGCTTCTGATTAAAGTGAATAATGATGATTCCCAGCGGACCAGCATAAAGGAAATCGTTGATGTTTACAGGGGCAAGATTGTGGACCTGTCCAGGGGAAGCATGATTATCGAGCTGACCGGTACTCCGGAAAAGCTGGATGGTTTCCTGGACATGATGAGCACCTACGACATTGTGGAAGTCTGCAGGACCGGTCTCACCGGTATTGAAAGCAGCCCGGATTACAGATAATTAATCCAAGTAAGATATATATTTCATATAAAAAGGAGAAGAAAGACATGATTAAGAAGTATTATGACCAGGATTGCAACTTAGGCTTATTAGACGGAAAGACAGTAGCTGTCATCGGTTTTGGTTCTCAGGGCCATGCTCATGCAATGAACCTGCATGAATCCGGTGTAAATGTAGTAGTAGGTCTGAGACCTGGTTCTGCACACGAACAGAAGGCACTCAATGCTGGCCTGAAGGTTATGGGTATTGAAGAAGCAGCAGAAGCTGGTGATATCGTTATGATGCTGACTCCAGACGAACTGCAGTCCAAAATCTATAAAGAACAGGTTGAAAAGCACATGAAGGAAGGCGATGTTCTAGCATTCGCTCATGGCTTCAATATTCACTTCAACCAGATTACTCCAGCTAAGGATCTGGACGTTATCATGATCGCTCCTAAGGGCCCTGGCCACACTGTAAGATCTCAGTATGTGGAAGGTAAGGGCGTTCCTTCTCTGATTGCTGTACATCAGGATGCTTCCGGCAAGGCTAAAGACTATGCTCTGGCTTATGCTTCCGGTATCGGTGCAGGCAGAGCAGGTATCCTGGAAACTACCTTCAGAGAAGAAACTGAAACTGACCTGTTCGGTGAACAGGCTGTACTGTGCGGCGGTGTAACCGAGCTGATGAAGGCCGGTTTTGATACTCTGGTTGAAGCAGGTTATGAACCTGAAATGGCATACTTCGAATGTATCCACGAAATGAAGCTGATTGTAGATATGATTAATACAGGCGGTTTCGACAAGATGAGATATTCCGTATCCAACACTGCAGAATACGGTGACTACAGAACTGGTACCAGAATCATTACCGAAGATACCAGAAAGGAAATGAAGAAGGTTCTGAAGGAAATTCAGGACGGTACTTTCGCATCCGAGTTCATTCAGGAATTCAATGCAGGCGGCAAGGCAAGATTCCTGGCTTCCAGAAGAATGGAAGCTGAACACCTGCTGTGCAAGGTTGGTGCTGAACTGAGAGCCATGATGAGCTGGCTGAAGAAATAATACTTCGACAACATGATAACCACACGGATGCCAGGCAGTTTGATACTGCCCGGCTTTCGTATTGTATGACGAAAGGATTTTGAGAAATGACCAGAAGAAGTGACAATGTAACAAAAGGCCCTGAACGCGCTCCGATGAGAAGCCTGTTCTATGCCATGGGATATACAAAAGAAGAACTGGAACGTCCGCTGATCGGTGTGGTTTCTGCTCACAGTGAAATCGTACCGGGCCATATGCACCTGGATAAGGTGACAGAAGCCGTAAAGGCCGGAGTGAGAATGGCCGGCGGCACACCGATTATGGTTCCTGCCATCGGTGTCTGTGACGGTATTGCCATGGGACACGTGGGTATGAAGTATTCTCTGGCTTCCCGCGAGCTGATTGCAGACAGTGTGGAAACCATGACCATGGCGCATCAGTTTGACGGCCTGGTGCTGGTACCAAACTGCGATAAGATCGTTCCTGGCATGGTTATGGCAGCTGTCCGCATGAACATTCCTGCTGTAGTTGTTTCCGGAGGTCCGATGATGAGCGGTCTGGTTGGCGGCGTGGAAACTTCTCTTTCCAAAATGTTTGAAGCCGTCGGTGCTCACAAGGCAGGCATTATCGACGATGCAGGCCTGGAAGAATATGAACTGAACGTATGCCCTGGCTGCGGTTCCTGCTCCGGTATGTACACTGCCAACAGCATGAACTGTCTCTGTGAAGCAATCGGTA
>JAFYKS010000159.1 GCA_017537495.1 Bacillota bacterium
GTATCCTGGTTCTCCTGCATGTTCATCCTGCTGGGGGTATATCACTTCCGTCTGAAGAAGGAACTGGGACTGAACAAACTGCCGGACCGTCCGTAAGAAAGCAATAAATAAAGATTTTTAAACAGCGAAAGGAGCCTGTTTCAATGAAAAAATATAAGAAGTACCCTGTACTGGAAGTTAATGTTGACAACGTAAAGAACAATGCTAAGACCATGTGCGAATTCTGCGCGGAACGCGGTATCAGTGTGGCTGGCGTAATCAAGTTCTCCGACGGTGACATGGAAATCGTGAAGGCATACCATGAAGGCGGCTGCAGTGAAATCGCATCCTCCAGAACGGTATCCCTGAAGAAAATCAAGCAGAAGATGCCTGAGGTTACAACTCTGCTGGTAAGAATTCCGATGCACAGCGAAGTAAACGAAGTGGTAAAATATTGTGACCTCTCCCTGAACTCTGAAGTCAGCACCCTGAAGAAACTCAATGCTGCAGCAAAGCGTCAGGGCGTAAACCATGGCGTAATTCTCATGTATGACGTGGCAGAAAGAAGAGAAGGTATCGTGGATCTGGACCAGCTTTGCGAAGTGGCAAAGATGGTGGAAAATGATCTGGACAACCTGACTCTGAAGGGAATCGGAACTTCCTTTGCCTGCGTGTCCGGCATCCTGCCTAACGTGGAAAACTTGACCTGGCTGGCGGAAGGTGCACGTAAGGTGGAAGAAGTCATCGGCAGAAAGCTGGATATCGTATCCGGCGGCAGCTCTATCGACATGACTCTGCTGGCTAACGGCATTGAACTTCCGGAAGGAATCAATCATATCAGAGTGGGCGGTTTCATCGCCAACCCTCGTACCATGAGAGAAATTCGTGGTGTAACACTGGATGGTATGTGCGAAGATACCTTCACACTGACTGCAGAAATCGTGGAAATCCAGGATAAGCCATCTCCTGTGGGCAGCAGCGGAAAGAACTGGGCCGGTCAGGAAATCAAGGTTGAGGACAAGGGCGTACGCCGCCGTGCAATTCTGGCAATCGGTAGCCAGGATATCAGCAGTGCAGCTACACTCCATCCGCTGGACGAAGGCATTCAATTCATCGGAAACAGCAGTGACCATACTCTGTTTGATATTACCGACAGCCCGAAGGACTGGAAGGTGGGCGATGTGATGACCTTCACTGTATACTACATGAACCTGCTGTACTCCTTTGCTACAGAACATGTAAGTATCAAGTATATTCACAACTAATTTATAAATCCAACGGGAAAAACCGGGAGGACAGACCATGGAAAACATCAAAATCGCAGTGGAAAAGTACCGCCAACTCATCTATGATGCGGAAAAATTCATCTGGCAGCATCCCGAGACCGGATACAAGGAGTTTGTGACCTCCAGGTATATGGAGGAAACTTTCCGCTCTCTGGGTTATGATCTGGTCTGTGCCGAAAACCTGACCGGCTTCTATACACGAATCGAAACCGGCCGTCCCGGTCCTGAGGTTCTGGTGATGGCAGAGCTGGACTCCATTATCTGCCCTGCACATCCAGAGTCCGACCCTGACACCGGTGCAGCCCACTCCTGTGGTCATCATGCCCAGTGCGCGGCTATGGTGGGTATTGCGGCAGCTTTGAAGGAGCCAGGTGTGCTGGATGGCCTTAGCGGCAGCATTCGCCTGTGTCTGGTGCCTGCCGAGGAACTGCTGGAGATCGAATACCGCTCTCAACTGAAGAAAGAAGGCAGAATCAAGTACATGGGAGGCAAGAGCGAATTCCTGCGGCGTGGCTACTTTGACGGTGTAGACCTTGCCTTCATGGTTCATACTGCCCAAAACACCGGCATCGTTTCCGGTCAGGTGGGCTGCATGGCCAAGAATATCATTTACAAGGGCAAGGCCTCTCACGCCGGCGGTTCCCCTTGGAACGGCATTAATGCCCTTTATGCTGCGAACTGCGGTCTGAATGCAGTCAACGCTGTGCGTGAGACCTTCAAGGAGGCTGACATCATACGTGTGCATCCAATTATCACCAAAGGCGGGGATATGGTCAATGCCATCCCTGAGGAAGTCCGACTGGAGAGTTATGTCCGCGGCAGTACCTTCGACGGTATCGTCTCTGCTAACAGGAAAGTAAACCAGGCCCTCATCGGTGCGGCTCTGTCTTTGGGTGCCAATATTGACATCATCGATATACCTGGTTACGCACCGCTCTATAACGATAAGAACATGGTACAGCTGATGAAGGATGCTGCCGATGCCATTATTCCTGAGCACCGGTGCGAGGTAAGCAGCGACTTCGAATCCGGAAGTACCGATATGGGGGATCTCAGCTGCGTGATGCCGGTAATACACCCATACTGCGGCGGTGCCGAGGGGCTGAGCCATGGCAATGATTACCGCATCGCTGATGTTGAGAAGGCCTGTGTGGACAGTGCCAAGTGGCAGCTGGCCATGCTGCGCCTGCTGCTGCAGAATGATGCTGCCCAGGCGAAGAAGATTGTATCAGAGTACAAACCTCTGTTTAAATCCCGAAAGGAATATCTGGAGTTCATGGACAGTCTGGATTGCAGCGGTGACCGTATCACCTACGGCGATGATGGCGTGGCCAGGGTAAATCTGACGTAACCCCTGGGTTACACCAATTTTAATGATATGAGATAGATGGGAGGAGAGATTATGAATTATTACATGATAACAAACGAAGTTCCTGCAGATGTGCTTGCAGCAGAATATAAAGCAGGCCGTGAAATCGGCCCAATCACTCTGGGAGAAACCTGCTTGTTCTTTAAGGTGAAGAGAAAGGTGAGCTATGTGCCTTATGCAGACATTACCCGTGCTTTCCGCAGAGTGCAGCTGGTGGGCATGAAGATGTGCTGCGGCAAGGGAGATCTGGAAGTGGAAAACCTGGTAATCTGCGGTGCAGAAGACAAAGAGCTGGCCATGATTCAGCTTCCGGGCGCCCGTGCAGGCGTAATTATGCTGGAAGAACTGGAAAAAAGAGTGCCGGGAATCCAGATTGGCAAGCCATCGGCTTAATTAATGAAAAAAATCGAAAAAATTTATCGAAAAAAATAAGTTTTTTGAAGAAACATACTTGCAGTTTTTGGAGTGCAGAGTTACAATGAGGGCAGTGATTTATATCATTTTGATGGAAAGCACTATATCTATTTAAAGAACTGGAGTATGTAGTATGACAGCAAGAGAAGCCCTTCCGGGCCTGCTGAAATCATTTGTAAGATATTATGACATTAAAGACGAAGGGGTCGAAGCGCCCTTCGCTGCAGAAGCCGAGTTTCATTCTCATGAAGAACAGTTCTTCCTGATTAAACAGGCCAAGCTCAGCGAAGCGGAGAGCAAGGAATTCGTCTTTTTTGCCATTTCCGAACATCTGACGCTGGAAGAAGCCAAGCGTCTTGATGTAACTGCCTGGACCCGCGGTATGAGCCGTGTGGTTCCTCATGATGGCCACCGCAGCAGTGATGTGGTGCTGATCATTCTGGCAGACCAGGTAGATGCGGATGCAGCCGCCTACCTGAAAAAGTGCAAACGCTATGAAAGCTACAAACATACGCTTCATGGCTGGAGCCATTACCGTGTTATTGTCCGGGATATGAGTACAGGGAACTTAAGCTTTAACCGAATGGGCCGTACCCTGAAAAAAGTCCTGGGAAATATAAAATCTTAATATTATAAGATAGGAGATTGAGTTATGACTGCTATTTTAATCATTCTCGCTGCAATTATCCTGCTGGTTATCGGTTACGTAACATACGGTTCCTGGCTGGCAAAAGAGTGGGGCGTTGACCCTACTAAGACTACCCCAGCGGTAGAAGTAAACGACGGTGTTGACTACGTTGCTGCAAAGCCTGCAGTACTGATGGGTCACCACTTCTCCTCCATCGCCGGTGCTGGCCCAATCAACGGTCCTATTCAGGCTTCCGTTTTCGGTTGGGTTCCTGTATTCCTGTGGTGTGTAATCGGGGGTATCTTCGTCGGCGGTCTGCACGACTTCGGTGCAATGTTCGCTTCCGTACGTAACGGTGGTAAGTCCGTTGGTGAAATCATCAAGGCTTCCATGGGCGACAGAGCAAAGAAGCTGTTCATCGTGTTCGCTCTGCTGGTACTGATCCTGGTTATCGCATCCTTCGTAAACGTAGTAGCGGGTACATTCTACTCCGAAAACCCTGTTGGTTTCACTACTGATCCAAACGGTAACGAAACTACTGCTATGGTATCCGTACTGTTCATCATTATGGCTGTTATCTACGGTATGATGACTACACGTTTCGGTATGGACACCAAGACTGCTACCGCTATCGGTCTGGTTATGATCGTAGCTGGTATCGCGTTCGGTCTGAACGTAGGTCTGGTTCTGGGAAGAACTGCATGGATTCTGCTGGTTGCACTGTACATCACTGTTGCATCCCTGGCTCCTGTATGGATTCTGCTGCAGCCTCGTGACTACCTGTCCAGCTTCCTGCTGTATGCTATGATGGCTGTTGCTGTAATCGGTATCTTCATGTCCGCATTCACTGGTACTGCAGAATTCACTATCCCTGCATTCACCGGTAAGACTGGTATGTTCCCTGGACTGTTCATCACTGTTGCATGTGGTGCATGTTCTGGTTTCCATTCCCTGATTGCTTCCGGTACTTCTTCCAAGCAGCTGGAAAATGAAGCTCACGCTAAGCCAATTGGTTACGGTTCCATGCTGATTGAATCCGGTCTGGCTATCATTTCCCTGATCGCTGTAGGTATGGTATTCGAAACTTACACAGGCGGCGGCTTCGGTTCTCCATCCGTAGCATTCGCTGCTGGTATTGCTACCATGTTCGGTGCTGAAACTTCTCAGGTTTACGGCGTTGTATACGCTCTGCTGACTCTGGCTGTTTCCGTATTCGCACTGACTTCCCTGGACTCCGGTACTCGTCTCTCCAGATTCATGTTCTCCGAACTGTTCCTGAAGAAGGGCGAAGCTTCCTGGCAGGATGCTACCGGTATCCGTAAGGTTCTGACCAACCCTCTGTTCGCTACAGTATTCATGGTATCCATCGGTTCCGTACTGGGCTTCCTGAAGCTGTCCCAGATCTGGGGTCTGTTCGGTGCTGCTAACCAGCTGCTGGCAGGTCTGGCTCTGATGGCTGTAGCTGCATGGCTGGGTAACGTTGGCAGAAACAACAAGATGTTCTTCATCCCAATTGCATTCATGCTGGCTGCTACTCTGACCTCTCTGGTTCAGACTATCATCGCTAAGTTCGGTATGATCTCTGCTGGTACTGCACTGTGGGGCGACTGGTTCCAGTTATGCTTCGCAGCTGCTATGGCTATTCTGGCTGTTATTCTGGTTGTTGAAGGTCTGCAGACTTTCTCCAAGCAGTCCAAGGGCGAAAAGACTGGTGACGCAGCATAATTACATCATAAAATGTAATTATCATTCGGTTTACTGTGCACAGTCCTGACTGAACATATTAAAAAAGAAACCTGTATCTCTCGGGAGGTACAGGTTTCTTTTTTATGCTGATGACGGCCATGTCCAGTGGTCGGGAAAAGTAGTTCTTTAAAATTTGAACACAATACTGTATAATGTGGATAGAAAAACGTGTACGGAGGATGAACATGATTCTGAATAATCAGGAAATGGAGAAAATTCTGAAGACTGCAGAAGAAAAAGGACGGCAGGTACTTCCGATGGGAGAAGTTGCTACATATATTCCCGAACTGGGCAAAGCCGATGGAAACAAGCTTGGCATCTGCATTCGGACGAAAGAAGGGCATATTTTCCAGATTGGCGATACAGACACCCGTTTTACCATTCAAAGTATTTCGAAA
>JAFYKS010000160.1 GCA_017537495.1 Bacillota bacterium
AATTATGGCAAAGAAATTATTTGAAGGTGTAAGAGTAATCGACTTCGGCAATAACGTAGCCGGTCCTCTCTGCGGCGCAATGTTTGCGGATTTTGGCGCAGAAGTTATTAAAGTAGAAAAACCTGGCCTTGGCGATGACAGCCATGGCTTCACACCATATGTAGAAGATGTCAGCCTGACTAACCTGTGGCTGAACAGAGGTAAAAAGTCCATCGTACTGGACGCCAAGAATCCTGAAGGCAAGAAGCTGCTTCTGGAACTGCTGGAAGATGCAGACGTTTTAATTGAAAGCTTTAAGCCAGGCGTTATGGCACGTCTGGGACTGGCATGGGAAGACCTGCATCCAAAATTCCCTAAGCTGATTATGTACTCTGCTTCTGCTTTCGGTCAGTACGGTCCATATAAGGATCTGCCTGGTTACGATATGATCGCACAGGCAGTGAGCGGTCTGATTGATACCACCGGTTATGCAGATCTGCCTGCAGTTAAGATTGGTCCTTCCATCTGTGACTATGCATGTGCTTACAATGCATTCGGTGCTATTGCAGGTGCTCTGTACCACAGAGATGTTCTGGGCGGTGAAGGTCAGCACATCGACATCGCACTGGCTGAATGCGGTCTGGCTATGAACGACCATACCGAACTTGCTATCTGCGATCCTACTGTACACCGTGCAGGCAACCATCACGTTATCCTGGGTCCTTACGGCATCTTCAATGCCAAGGGCGACAGCATCGCGCTGGCTGCACTGAATCCTAAGCTGTGGTCTATCCTGTGTAATGTAATGAGTAAGCCTCATCTGATTGATGATCCGGATCTGGACACTGCAGGTAAGCGTGCAATTCCTGAAAACTGCAAGCGCGTAGTGGAGGAAATTGAAGGTTGGCTGGAAACACTTCCAAACATGGATGAAGCACAGAGAATTCTCCGTGAAGCCGGCATTCCTTGTGCAAAGATTACCAAGCTGAAAGATCTGCAGTATGACCCTCACTTCATCGAAAGAGGAATGATCGTCGACTTCCCTACTCCGCAGCTGTCTGTACCAAGCGTAAAGGCAAGAGGTCAGCAGATTCACATGTCCGGTACTCCAGCTGAAATCGGACCTGGTCCTCAGCTGAACGAACACGGAGATCAGATCCTGAAGGAAGTTCTGGGATATGACGAAGCACAGATTGAAGCAATGCGTGAAAGCGGCGCTTTCGGTAAATAGAAAGGAGATTCATTATGTCTATTAAAGAAGGAAGAGTAGCAATCGTAACAGGCGCTGGTCAGGGTATCGGCGAAGGCGTAGCTAAGAGACTGGCACAGGCTGGTGCTTACGTAGTTGTAGCAGACATTAAAGAAGAAACTGCACAGAAGGTTGTAGATGAAATCGTTGCAGCAGGCGGTGTGGCTATCGCGGTAGCTGGTGACTGCGGCATGAAGGCTGATGCAGACAGAATCGTACAGACTGCAGTTGACAAATGGGGTACTGTAGATATTCTGGTAAACAACGCAGGTATCAACCGTGATGCAATTTTCTATAAAATGACCGAACAGCAGTGGGATGATGTAATCAGAGTAAATCTGAAGAGCTGCTTCCTGATGACTCAGGCTTGCTACTGGCCAATGAGAAACCAGAAGTATGGCAGAATCATCAGCATGTCCTCTTCCGCATGCCGCGGTAACGTAGGTCAGGCTAACTATGCTTCCACCAAGGCTGCTATCATTGCATTCTCCAATACAATTGCTATGGAAAACGCAAAGCACGGCATTACTTCCAACGTAATCTGCCCAGGTGCTATCGATACACCGATGGCCAGAAGCGTTCCAGCAGAAACTCTGGAATCCTGGAAGAAATCTCAGCCTACCGGCAGACTGGGTACTGTAGATGATATCGCAGAAATGGTTCTGTATTTTGCAAGTGAAGAAGCCAGCTACACCACCGGTCAGCACATCTGGGTTGACGGTGCTATGCAGACTGGTCTGAAGGGCTAATTCAAATATACAGGTCAGAGCGAATCGGTTCTTCTTACTCCTATTCTGCTCTGACCTTCCTCTAAACATCCTAAACCATTCAAAGAAAACAGGAGGTGTTTACTTTGGCAGGAATTAAACGCTACGGCGCATATATACCATTTAACCGTTTAGAACGTAAAAAAATCGGTGAAGCACATGGAAAGAAGGCGGCTCCCGGTGAACGTGCAGTCTGCAATTACGACGAAGACAGCATCACCATGGCAGTAGCTGCTGCACTGGAATGTACTGACGGTTATGAATTAAATAAAATTGGTGCAGCATACTTCGCATCCACTACTGCACCTTATCTGGAAAAACAGTGTGCAACCACTATGACCGGTGCCCTGGATTTATCCAAAGAACTGAGAGTTGCAGACTTTGCAGGTTCTTTAAGAGCCGGTTCCCAGGCAATGCTGGCAGCCATCGATACCGTAAAGGCTGGCAAAGAAACTGTTGTTGCTATTGTCGACTGCCGCATGGGTGCAGCTGACGGTGCCAACGAAATGAACTTTGGGGATGCG
>JAFYKS010000161.1 GCA_017537495.1 Bacillota bacterium
ATCGTAATCCGGATCGTCTTCCAGGCTGATATCGATTGTCATGTAGTCTTCTCCCATGTGGAAACCACGGTTCACACCGCCGTATTCCCTGGCAAAAATCCCGCTGACAATGTGTTCCCCGCAGTGGCGCTGCATGTTATCGAACCGGTGGTCCCAGTCCAGAAGCTGCAGAACCTGGGTATCGCTTCCTGCATCGGGCAGCTGATCCGGTGTGCAGTCTACCAGATGATAGATCTGATCCTCTTTTTCCTGCACATCCAGCACAGAAAAACCTGCGATAGTGCCCCGGTCAGCATTCTGTCCGCCTCCTTCCGGAAAGAAGAGGGAACGGTCCAGTGTTACCAGAGTTCCTTTTTTCGTGGCCTCTTTCGAAGTGATGCAGCCGGTGGTTTCTTTCAGATAAACGTTTTCTCTATATAAACGGATTGTACTCATAATGACCTCCTTGTACTTTTCTTCTTCCATCATACCACAAACCGGCAAGCTTGCCAAACCCCTGCATAGATTAATTTTATGGAGGTGGTGATATGAGACAGTCCCTCAAAATATATACAGCCGGTCTTCTTTCCTTCAGCCTGGGGTTTATGGCCTGCCTGGCGTTTATGACAGTTCCCCTGGTCCCGGCAGCAGCCAGTCCGGAAGATACTCCTGTTATTGTCATTGATGCCGGCCATGGAGGTTTTGACGGTGGAGCGGAAGCCGCAGACGGAACGAAGGAAAAGGACATCAACCTGGCCATCGCGCGGAAGCTGGCAGAAGAAGCATCGGATTATGAGGTGGAAATCGTTATGACGCGGGACGGGGATTACGGTCTCTATGAGGAAAGCAGTGCAACGAAAAAACAGGATGATCTCACGGCGCGGAAGAAAATCATGGTGGAATCGGGAGCTGGGCTGGCCGTATCAATCCATTTAAACAGTTTCCCGCAGGATTCGTCGGTATACGGTGCACAGGTTTTTTATGCACCGGACGAACAGCAGCGAACAGATGTGTTTACGGCTGAGGATATGGCAGAAAGTGTTCAGAAATCGCTTGAAATCAATATATCTGACGGACGCGAGCGGACTTCAATGAAGAAGAACGATGTCCTGCTGATGAAGGATCCCCCATGTCCGTTTATCATGGTGGATTGTGGCTTTTTTTCCTGTGCAGTGGAGGCTGAGAAGGTGAAATCCGCAGAATATCTGTCTGTTCTGGCTGCAGCGGTCTGGCAGGGAATCAATGAAAAATTATGCCTGCCGATGAAGAATCATGTACCAGTCATTGACAGTACGAACAAAGAGGAAAACATGGCATAAAACCTGTGCACAACTATGTGGAAAACTTTTTGAAAATGACATGCAAAAAACACAGAAAGTGTTGAAATATTAACGTTTTAATAACATGTGGATTTCCACATAAGGATATGGATAGAATTGTATACAATCTTAGCGAGCCGTGTGGATACAAGCTGGAAATATTGAAATTTCACCCTTTCTCCCATGTTGAATTCTGTTTGTGTCTGGTGCGAACAGAAGATTTTTTTCTGATTTTCACAATCTCACCATTGCACTGACAAGGGGATATGGTATATCATAGGAGAGGATTGTTTACAATCGACAGGAAGAGAAAGGAAAAGAAAAATATTTGAAAAACTTTTAACTCTCGTACTGGCATTTGTAATACTTTCAACAGTAGCGATTGCGGCTCCCGAAACAGCACCCGCTACAGAAAAGGTCAACAGGTCGATTACCTTTCTTTCCGATTTAGGAATAATAGACCTTACAAAGGAAAATCCCAAGGCTCCTGTAACACGCGGACAGATGATAACTCTCATTGCGCACGTTTTAAACCGCGGTGAAATTCCCGCAGCGACAAAGGCATGTGTTTTCACAGATGTTACCGACGCTTCACTTGTAAATGCAGTTATGTGGGCATACGAGCAGAAGGTTGTTATGGGAACCGGCGAAACAAAATTTAATCCCGATGCAAATATCACTATGCAGCACGCATATTTTATGGTGCTTCGTGCTATGGGGTACACCAAATTCTCATCTGTGGATGTATATGCAATTGACAAAAATCTTAAAGAGAAAAAGCTTGATGACACTGTTACTTATTCCGATGCTGCAACACTTCTTTACAATATGCTCAGTTGCCCCAAATCCGGCGGAAGTATGCTTATGGAAACACTTTACGGCAAAAAAGAGCTGAAGGTAGTTACTTTTAATTCAAAATGCACATACTCGGAGGAGGAAGACGGAATAAACTTCTTCTTCCACCGTATCGGAATGGTTGTTGATAAAATAAACAAGGAAAATCCCGATGTAATCTGCTTCCAGGAAATTTTCA
>JAFYKS010000162.1 GCA_017537495.1 Bacillota bacterium
CATGTCATGGTGGCAGCGGCCCTGCTGACCGCATATAGGAATGCAGGCGGAGATATCGACCTGAAAAAAGCCCTGCAGCAGGTGCAGAGCCGTGGGATGGAAGTTCCGGGAGGTGCCTGCGGATTTTGGGGTGCCTGCGGAGCCGGAGTCAGCACGGGAATTTATGTGTCGGTGATTACGGGAGCGACACCGTTGGCAGGAGAAAGCTGGGGTCTGTCCAATCAGATGACCTCAAGGGCCTTGGCTGCCATTGGTGCTCACGGTGGTCCTCGGTGCTGCAAGCGTGACTCTTATCTGGCTGTGCAGGAGTCAGTTCGGTTTACACAGGAGCATTTCGGTGTTTCCATGGAAGTGGGCGAAATTCACTGCAGCCGGTCTGGCATGAACAACCAGTGTATCGGAGCCAAGTGTCCGTTCCATCAGAAAAAACCACGTGTGGCTTTCCTCTGTGTACATAATTCCTGCCGCAGCCAGATGGCAGAAGCTTTGGGAAAAAAGTATATGTCTGATATCTGTGACTGCTACTCTGCCGGAACGGAAACCAAACCGGAAATCAATCAGGACGCAGTGCGGCTCATGAAGCAGGTTCATGATATTGATATGGAGAAGGAGCAGTATTCCAAGCTTCTGGAGGAAATACCGGAGCCTGACATCGTGGTGTCCATGGGATGCAATGTGGTATGTCCGTCCATGCCCGGCAAGGTTCACATGGACTGGGGACTGGAAGATCCGACGGGACAGTCGGATGAAGTGTTCCTGGAAACCATGAAGAGGATTGAAGAGAAGGTTCTGAAGCTGAGGGACTTCATCGAGAAACCGTAATCGAGAAATAAAAGAAGGAACGACTGAAAATGATGAACAAACTGACGATGAAACACAAATTCGGCTACGGCTTGGGAGATGCAGGAGGCTGCATGACCTTTGCCATCATGGGAAGTACCTTTGCCATGTACTGCACCGATGCGCTGGGCGTGAAGCCGGAGCTGCTGGCAGTACTGCTGCTGGTATGGAACGTGTGGGACTTCATCAACGACCCGCTGATGGGTGCTTTGATGGATAAATCCTTTGCACGGAACCGGAACCCGAAGGGGAAATTCCGTCCATGGCTGCTGCGTTCAACCCCGCTGGTCTGCGTGACCTTTATCGCATTATGGACCGTGCCGTCTCTCTTTGATGGTGTGGCTCTGATCTGCGTGCTCTTCGGTCTAAAGATTCTTTATGAGGCCAGCTACACCATGTTTAATATCCCAATGGGCAGTCTGCTGTCTGCCATGGCTGATACGGACCAGGAGCGTGCATCTCTGTCTTCTGCCCGTGGTATCGGCTCTGCGGTAGGCAACATGGTGCCGATGATGGTCATGCCTCTGCTGCTGAAAAAGTTCGGTGAAACCAATGCTTCCGGCTATGCCATCGGTGCCGTTCTCTGTGCAGTCATCGGACTGATCATGTGTTACGGACATTATGTACTGACGGAAGAACGGAACCTGGCCGCAGCGGAAGCAAAGACTGCGGATACCGGTGCCGACATCCGGGTTACCGACATTCTCCACGTGTTCCGTGTAAACCGGCCGTTCCTGGCTCTATGCGTTCACGGCGTTTTCATCTGCATGATGCAGTATATGAACAATACCCTGAATAACTACATGTATTCCGACGTGCTGGGTGACATTTCTCTGGTGACTTACGGAGCCATCGTTTCTTCGCCGTTCATGCTGATTATCTTTGCTTTCGGACCAAAACTGGCAAAATCTTTCGGTCTGGAACGCATCATCCGGTATGGGCTGCTGTCCGGATCCGTGCTGTATATTACCCTCTTTGCAGCCCACATGGTGACAGCCGTGAATCCTTGGGTTCACATGATCTGGTCCAATGTGGCACTGGGCCTTGCCAGCATCTCCATTTACATGCAGTGGGGTCTGGTTGGGGAAAGTATTGATTACAATGAAATGATTACCGGAAAGCGGACAGAAGGTTCCATCTACGGCACCTTCAATCTGTCCCGCCGCGTGGGACAGACCATCGGAAATTCTGCGGCCATGCTCATGCTGGGCTGGGTAGGATATAACGGAAATCTGGCAGTACAGTCCGCATCCACCATTATGGGTATCAAAGCACTCTGCGTGCTGCTGCCGGGAGTTTTCGTACTGGGTTCCTGGGCTGCCTTTAAATTCCTGTGGAACCTGAGCGATGAAACCAGAGCGGAAATGGCTGCCTTCAAGGCGGCACGAAAGGAAGGGTAATGCCATGACACACTCTGCAAAATATCTGATTCAGACACCTTGCGGCCCGGTTCAGGGCTGTGCTGGTCCTGTTCCGGGAACTGCAGCATATAAGGGAATTCGTTATGCCACAGCAGGCCGGTGGGAATATC
>JAFYKS010000163.1 GCA_017537495.1 Bacillota bacterium
TACTTTGGCGAGGCATCTCCATCTGTACAGAAATCAACTTACTGCCAGCCCGTTCCGGTGAACATGACTCTGTATAAGAATCAGCTTGCAAATTCCAATGCGAAACAGGCTGCTGACAATATTGTCAACATGGCACGCAGTAATCTGAAATATCTGGAAATTCAGATTGATGAACTGAAGGAAAAGATTCATGCACTGGAAGGAGCAGGGAATCAGGCAAAAGAAGAATTGAAACTGCTGGATGAACAGCTTCGCATACAGTTTGAAAAACGTTATCTTGATGTTCTCATGTCTGAGGATGTGCTCCAGCTGAAAGAAGAAATCCATAATGCCGAAAATGCATTTATGGAAGCGGACTGGGAGCATTTTTCCTATGTTTCTCCGCAGGAAAAAGGCCGCAGAATTATGGTTGGAAGTGCACTTTATGACATGCCGCTGCCGGAGTACATGCACGAACATGCGCGTATTCACGAGTTCTGGAAAGATGGCAGAGCAGAAGTTCCGGTATGTATGCCGCTGGATCATTTTCATTTGATTGTGAATTACCATGTGAACCAGTCTATGATTACGAAAGAAGGTATCCGTACCATCATCGGCAACCTGCTGAAGCAGATGCCTGCCGGCAGTGTACGTGTATATCCGATAGATTTGGAAACATTTAATGGTGCTTCCTTCGGCGGACTGGTACAGTTATCGGGCCCGGCACCTGCATTTATGGCGCAGGTTCCTTCAAATGAAAACCAGCTGCTGAAAACTTTAAAAGAAATCTATGATGATGCAGTCAATGCATCTCAGAAGATGACTGGATATCGGACCCTGGAAGAATACAATGCAGAAGCAGCTGACGGCGAGAAGCTGAGCCGGAAGGTTATAATTGCTTATGGCTGTCCGGAACGGCTCAGCAGTACGGCACTGGAATGCCTGGAGCGTATTTATCACATGTCTGCACAGTGCGGGATATCCATTATCGCTGTACATAATTCAAATACAGATATCGGTTCTTCACGGGCAAAATCATTTTATCAGAATCTTGCCAGCACGGGTCTTGTTATTGACTGTAATCCGGAAGGTCAGTTCGTAACAGAAGAATGTGCTCCTTTCCGCTGGCTCGGCGGACTGCATGCATTTTCTGAAGAAACAGTGGATGCGGTGCGTGATGCATATGGTGCGGCAAAGCCTGTCAGCGACGGTGACAGTCAATCGATTGAAGACTGCTTTAAAAATATAAATCATAAACGGGGCAACCGCCGTTTAAGTCTTGCTTTTGGTGTGGATGAAGAAAATCGTATAAAAAAGTTCGATTTTGAAGAGATGAACTTTGCAGCTTATATTTCCGGTTCTGCTGGCTGCGGTAAATCCAGCCTGATGCACTCTCTGATTGCTGGAATCTTACTGAATTATCATCCGGAAGACATTGAACTCTGGCTGGTGGATTTCAAAATGACAGAATTCCAGCTTTATGCCAAGAATATGCCGCCTCATGTAAAACGGGTAATTTTGGAATCTTCAGAAGAAGTGGTGCTGGATCTGATTGACGAACTTACAGAGATTCTGGAGAAGCGTACCAAGCTGTTCAGTAAATATGGTCTGAAGGATTTGATCAGACTTCCGGAAGAGTTTCGTATGAAACATCTCCCTTTAATCATTGTCATGGTAGATGAGTTCGCTACCATGACGCAGATTATCCGTAATGCACCTGTTTCCGGTACCCTGACTTATGCAGAAAAACTTGAAAATCTTCTTGCTAAAGGACGTGCTCCTGGTTTCCGCTTTATCTTTGCAGACCAGGCCTATGAAGCAGGCGTTCACGGTCTGACTCCGAAGGCAAAATACCAGATTGGACAGCGCTTTGCCATGGCTAACGTGAGTCAGGATGAAATGCGCGGAACCCTGGCACTTCCATCTGAAGAATTAACTGACGAAGTAAGACACTGGATGGCAACACTGCCGCCGTTCCATGCTTTGACTTCTGAAAAGGAAGCTGTGGAAGGAACACTCGAAAATGTGGTCAGAGTGCACCGCAGCAGAGTTGCTTTCGTACCGACGGAACGGATTGTTGAAATTACGAAGAAGCTGAATGAAATGTATCATCCGGTTGCTTCTGCCAAAGAACTGACGGATGATTCCTTTATCAATAAAAATCCTCTGGTAGTAGACGGACAGAGAGTATATACATTCAAAGAAAGCAGCCGGGACATCCAGGGCTGGGATGCTGCTCAGGATTATCCGCAGGAAATTCAGCGTCTCTATCTGGGAAGACCATGTGCACTGCGGAAGCAGGCACCTGTGGAACTGAAGCCTGCACCCGGTGAAAACCTGCTGTTGATTGTGGAAACTCCGGATATGGCAGCCTCAGCAGTACTTTCGGCCATTGCAAGTGCTGAAATGCAGAATAAAAAAATTACTGTTCTGGCTGATCCTATGGATCCATTTTACAGGAAATACCGCCGCCGCTGGGAAATGTATGACTGCATTACGGATATGGAAGATATTTGCGTAAAAATAGCAGAACTTCGTCGGCGTGTTGAAAGCAATGGATACCATAATGAGCTGATAATCTGCCTGGGTATATACAATATGTATCAGCTTTGGGAAGAGTATCCTAAGAAAAAGAAAGATTTCTCCTCCAATGTTCCGGTGGCACAGGATGTAAAACCGGTCAAGACTGGCAGTACACCGTCACTGCTTGTAAGTCTTCTTGGGGATAAATTGAACAATGTTTCTGCAACGGCTGCGGCAGCGGAGAAAGATGACGATTTTATGGCACCGCTGAAATTCTCAACCGGATTCGACGAATCAGATGAATGGGAAAAAAATGAACCATCTGTTTTTGCAGATAGGGAAGATCAGCTTTATAACGCCATTGAAGACATTCGCTTCCTGTTTACAAAAGGACCGTCCAGAGGCTGTCATTTCGCAGCTGTGATGAGTCAGTACAGTGAATACAGGGAACTGAAGCTTCAGGAAAAAATGTTCCGTCATCTGATTTATGAAAATCTTGCAAAAGAAGAACTGGCAGATGTGATTGGATTCGGCAGATATGCCAGAATTCCGAACGGAGCATTGCGTTATGTGAGCAAAAAAGATGCCTTTTCTCTGCGTCCGTATCTGTGGCCAGGTCTTATCATTAACGGATGGACAATGGATGCAGATGGATTTGCAGTGGAAGCAGGCGATGAGGACGATGAATTCATCTAAAATTACGAGTTTGAAAAATAGTACAGGAGCACTAGTGTGATGAAGAGAAAAGTATATATCACAAGAAAAGACGCAGCCGGTTCCAAATACTCAGGCAAGATTGTGAATGTCTGGTTTGACAGCGATACACCGAATCCACCTAACTATAAGCTGGTTAACGGAAAAAACATTACGATTATGAGTGTGGATGAACGGGAACATCGCTTGGTATTGCAGCGTCCGGGATTACTGGGCGGCAACGTAATTAACTATACAGTACCCAAGGGAACGGATAATGTGGAACTGACTCTCGCTGTGGATGGATATGGCAAGCTTTCCATGCGCAAGAAGCCGGCGAAGAAGTCTTCGTCCGGAACCACCGGCAAGTCTGCCGGCAAAATATCCGGCTCCGGTGCCGCTACAAAGTCCGGTGGCACGGGTTCCGGCAAGAAAACACCGGCCAGCACTACCCGTAGTCTTTATGTAACCCGAGGAAGTTCTTTGGGTCATCTGCCGAATGTTCCAATCCGCATGGTGGTGGACGGAACAAAAAGCAAGCAGCCAATGTTATATGAGTTCAAGCCGGACATGATTTACACCATCACCATGGATAATAAGGAGCACGAGCTTGTCTTCTTCTATCCGGATGTACAGACCGGTGATCTGGTGCTGAGAACGCTGGATGCGGGAAGTAAGGATGAGGCGTTTTATGTAGATTTTGATATAAACGGTGTGCTTGTTGCAATACCGTGTGAATTGCCTAAAAAACAGGATCAGGTAAATTCTTCAGGTAGTTTAGATATCGCTGCATCACCGACCACTGCTGCAGTGAAAGAATATATCGCTGACTACATTGACCCGGCCAAGGGTGCTCCTGTGCCCGTGCTGCTTCATGCACTGAATACATTTGAACACCTGCGGGTGTCCGTTGGCTCCGATACGGTGACATTCTATGCGTGTCATAAAGAAATGGAGGATCAGAAGCTTGCATCCTGTTCCTATGCTTTTGCTAATCAGAAATTTGCAAAAGCAGCAGGTACATTTGTTTCCCTTAGTACACTGGGCCAGAGAAACCAGCTGCTTACAGCTATCCGCGATTTCGTGAACAGCGAATGCCCGGGGGTTTCCATGAAGGGAACTAAAATATATCTTGATGCGTCTTCTGGCTCTGGAGGCAAGCCGTTGACGAAGGGGAAGAAGACAACCACCCCGGATTTAAGTGAATCTCTTACAGCCACAGCAATGATTGCAGATGTTATGCATTCATTCGATGAAAAATCCGAATTTGCAGCGGATCTGGATAAGGTTGCGAAGACCTGTCTTCTGAGTGTAGAAGAGGACCGGGTGAGAGTGACCATCATGGTGGAAGATTTTGAGACGGCCCAGGCTCTGCCGGATGCGGGAACTCAGGTGAAAGAGTTTCTGTACTCCGAGGCGGACACGGCACCGTATTTAGAATACAACTTCAATCTCACGCAGAATGCTTTAGACAATCAGTTTGACATTCTTGTCCGTGAAGAAGACCGTCAGATATTAATGGAGCGTATTCTGATGAATCTCAGTAATATGTCCCATCTGATAGTGGAAGGCAATACCTTCCGCAGCCGCAGAAAGGGTGAAGAACTGATTGATGTGGAACATACACTGACTGCAGCGGCCATGAAGCATAAGATTATGAAACTGTTTACACCGGACAGCAAGCTGGTGGATGTGCTTCGGTACTCTAACGTGAACTATTGTCAGATCAGTTCGGAAGACAGTGAAATATCCTTCGCATATGTGGACATGGATGGAGAAATCTGTGAGCTTATCACGTATACTTTCGAGGAACTGGTAGGAGCAGAACTTCTGGAAGGGGAAGACTGCTTCGGCCAGCTGCGTTATGGCCATGAGAAGGATGTCCTTGATGCTGTGATAGGTCAGGGGCTGTGTACACTGCCATACCTCAAGTCATATTATGAGATGGCATTTAAGTCTGTACCGGTCAGTGATTTACAGGCAGAGCTTGGGATGACATTTTATGGTTCCATTTGCCTGAATCCGGATGTGATTTCCAAGGTAAGCGATGTTTACGAGACACCTGCGTGGATTAAGGGTGATCCGGAGGAACCTGAAATTCCGGAAGAGCCGGAAATTCCTGCAGAACCGGATATCCCGGCAGAAGCGGTTGTCATCGATGATGCGGATTTTGAGGACTTCGATTCTTTTGATGAAGCAGCAGCGGAACCGGAAGGCCCTGTTTACACAGTACAGAGTTCTCCGACCACCTGGGCAATTGTTGCTCATCTGAACATGCAGTTTGCTGTTGGCGGCGGCCTTTCACAGTTTATGAAGGCTATGGGCTTCGAACAGGTGAATCTGAAGGCATCTGCTGCGGAACTGATTCTGGAATTCCAGAAGAGCGGTGTGAGCTGCAGTACTATGCAGCTTCCGTACAAGCAGTTCAACAAGGGAATCGAAGGGGAATTTGAAACTCTTGGTGATGAAGACGATGCAGACAAGCTGTTAACCATTCTGAAAAATTCTGCACCATATTTTAAATAGAAATATATAACATAAGGGGAAAAGGATTATGAGATATTACGTTACAGCCGATGTTCACGGATTTTTCAGTGAACTGAAGGCAGCACTGGATGAAGCGGGGTTCTTTGAGGACAAAGAACCCCATAAACTGATTATCTGCGGGGATATTTACGACCGGGGAAGTGAAGCACTGCAGCTGCAGGAGTTTCTTCTGGATTTGATGGAACGGGATGAAGTGATTCTGATTCGCGGAAATCACGAAGATCTGGCGGGTCAGCTGCTGCTCCGCTGGAATGGGAAAAGTTACCTTGATTCCCATCATAACTCCAACGGGACTGTAGATACCGTGTGTCAGCTGACACAGTCCACAATCATCGATATCTTTGACTATCCGGATGATGTGGGCCGCAAATTCCTGCACAACCCGTATATCCAGACTATCATTCCTGCCATGGTGGATTATTTTGAAACAGAGCACTATATCTTCACCCATGGCTGGATTCCATGCAGCTCCGAGCACCTGGGAACGAACCGTGCAAAATATGTTTTGGAGGATGAATGGCGTCAGGCTGATGAATACTCGTGGAACAGAGCACGCTGGGTCAACGGCATGGAGGCTGCTCATTTCGGAGCCATCGAACCCGGCAAAACCATTGTCTGCGGACACTGGCATACATCCTTCGGTCATTCCAAATATGAAGGTGATGGGGGAGAATTTGAAAACAACCCGAATTTCAAACCGTACTATGGAGAGGGTATTATTGCCCTGGATGGATGCACATCCTATTCGGGAATTGTAAACTGTATTGTTATTGAGGACTGATTATGAAATTAACCATGTTAGGAACCGGACATGCTCTGGTGACAGAATGTTATAATACATGTTTTGTGATTTCGGAAGGCAGAAATCACTTTCTGGTGGATGGCGGCGGCGGAAATACCATATTGAAACAGTTAAAAGATGCAGGTATCAGTCTGGATGATATCCACGAGGTGTTTATTACACACAAACATACCGACCATCTGCTTGGAATCGTATGGGTTGTCCGTGTCGTGTGTCAGCAGATGATGAAGGGAAAATATGATGGAATCCTGAACGTATATGGACACGACGAGGTTTTGAATCTGCTTCGTGATATGGCCAGCAAACTTCTCTGGGAAAGAGAGTTTGCATTCATTGGTGACAGAATTCTGCTGCATGAAGTAACCGACGGGCAGAGTGCGGAGATTATCGGACATAAGACCACATTTTTCGATGTATGTTCGAAGAAAGCAAAGCAGTTTGGGTTTTCCATGGAAATCAGAACGAATGAAAAACTGACCTGCTGCGGGGATGAGCCGCTTCATGATACCGTGATGAACTATGCTGAAAACGCAAAATGGCTGCTCCACGAAGCTTTCTGCCTGTATTCAGAAAGAGACATTCATAAACCTTATGAAAAACACCATTCAACGGTAAAAGACGCCTGTGAACTGGCGGAGACCCTGAGCGTACAAAATCTTATACTCTATCATACGGAAGATGATACGATTGCTGACCGTAAAAATCTGTATACCCGGGAGGGCAAGACGTATTATCATGGAAATCTGTTTGTACCAGATGATTTGGAGAAAATTGACTTATGAGAAATGAGATAAAAGTATTAATGATCTGTCATGGCAATATCTGCAGATCGCCAATGGCTGAGTATGTACTGCAGGACATGGTCCGCAAGCAGCATATGGACAGCCTGTTCCACATTGAGTCTGCGGCTACCAGCCGGGAAGAAATCGGCAACGATGTGCATTACGGCACGAAAGGCAAGCTGGCGGAAGTTGGAATCCCTTGCCCGAAGAGAAGAGCCAGACAGGTGACCAAGGACGATTATGAAGATTTTGACTGGCTGCTGATTATGGACGGAAACAACCGCCGGAACCTGTTGCGGATTATCGGAAGTGACCCATCCGGCAAAGTTCACGGACTGCTGGATTTCGCACCACGGCCAAGAGATATCGCAGACCCGTGGTATACGGGGAATTTTGACGTGACTTATGATGACGTGGTGGAGGGCTGTGAAACCTTCCTGAAACATTTGAAAGAAACAGGAGTAATTTAATTCAATGAGCAATTTACATAAAGAACAGAATCAGTCTCTGGTCAGCATCCTGAAAAACAGCCTGCTGGCGGCCTTTGGTCTCTTTGGCTTCGGTGTGGGTGTATACCTGACCATCCAGGCCAACATCGGGGTAGCACCATGGGACACATTCTATCTTGGTATAAATAAAGTTACTGGAATCCAGTACGGAAATATTTCCATTGCGGCGTCTATCATCATCATTTTGATTGACGTGTTTGTACTGAAAGAGCGAATCGGTATCGGTACACTGCTGGATGCGGTGGTGGTGGGCAAGACCGTGGACCTGATGAACTGGCTGAATCTGGTTCCTGCCCAGCAAAATCTGATCGTCGGCGTGATTCTCATGCTGATTGGTCTTTTCATCATGGGCTTTTCACAGTATCTCTATA
>JAFYKS010000164.1 GCA_017537495.1 Bacillota bacterium
CACATTCCGTTCCTTAAAAATCTCCGCGATGGAATCTCCTGCTGTACAGATAATGGCTACCTTCTTTCCAGCAGCTGCCAGATCATCGAAGATGGTATTTACCTTCAGTACCGGTTTTTTATAGGAACGGATTCCATGTTCTTCCGGCGTCTTTCCTGAATACATGGATGCAAAACATACCGGTGTCACCGGCGGCTCCATGGCAAGCATATCGCAGGTCAGCCCTGCTCTGCTGGTCAGCGGCCGGAAAATGCTGATATGACTGTCAAATACCCAGGATGCTACTGCATCCGGATTATATATAAACACACGGTCGCAGTCGATAACTCTCTGCTGCCGTTCTCCGAATTTCAGCTTGGCCAAAGTCAGTACGCGCTCCACTGGCTTCACATCAAAATCCGCAGCTCTGGTGGTCTTCAAACCAAGCAGTGCCTCCACTGTCGGACGGATCCTGGTCAGATCCAGTGTATGAAATGCCTTTTCTCTGTTATGTTTCTTCATACAGACACCCCCTGAGGTTAAGATATTGTATAACATTCTACTCTGCACTCCCGATGTTTGTCAATCATTCCTTTACAGAAAAAAATAACTGGCAGTCCTCCATGGAATGCCAGTCTTCTGTTTCATTTACATTCTCTATGCACTATGCTGCTTTTTCAGATTTTGCTTCTGCCTTACCGCCGCCGCGCACCAGTAAGATACTGATCAGCAGTGCAACCACATAGAGCGCACCGGTAACCAGCATTACAGTCTGGTAACCTACAGGGTTGGTCGCTTCACCAGGTGTACCAAAGTGGTTTACAATCCAGGTTGCCATCTGGTTTCCGGACAGGCCTGCAAATGCCCATGCAGATAATGTCAGGCCGTGAATTGCACTGATATTGCCCATGCCGTAGTGGTCAGACAGCAGAGTCGGTACATTGGAGAATCCGCCGCCGTAACCTGCATTTACCATGAAAATCAGTCCCAGTACCAGTACAGTCAGAATGATGTTGCCTGCACCGTTTTCCACGCCCTTGGTTACGATAACCGCACCGGTAAGCACGATAGAAATGGCAAAAATAATCTTATAAATGGTATTTCTGTCCTTCATGCCGTCGCCCAGAGAAGAGAATCCCAGACGTCCTGCCGCATTGAAAACTGCAGAAACAGTGGAAACAATACCAACAGCACCGGCCAGACCGATACACTTTACAATCATCTTTTCCTGAGAAATCAGCGCCAGACCGCATGTGATATTCAGGTAGAACATAATCCAGATGCCGATATAATTGGTAATCGGCTTGGACTTGATAACATCCATCATACGGCTGCCTTCCGCCTTTGTCTGAGGTTCATGCCATCCATCCGGCTTCTTCAGCAGCAGATGTCCGGTGAACATCATTACGAAGTAAACAGCTGCCAGAATCCAGAACATCTGGTAGATGCCGCCTTCACCCATGTTTTCCAGCATACCCTGCATGATCGGAGATGCGATGGCCTTAGCCGCACCAAAACCAGCAACTGCAAGTCCGGTTGCCAGGCCTTTACGGTCAGAGAACCACAGCATCAGGGTCTTTACCGGAGATAAGTAACCGGTTCCCAAACCAATACCCATGATAAAACCATAGCTTACATAAATACCAATCAGTGCAAGAATATTTCCGGGGTTCTGTCCTCCGTACCAGATAAAGAATCCGGTACCCGCCATGCCGGCACAGAAACAAATAGTAGAGATCAGAGATGCCTTATGAATATCCTTTTCTACAAAATGTCCCAGAAAGGCAGCTGACATCCCCAGGAAGAAAATAGCGAAACTGAATGCCCATTCAGTAGCCGCTTTGGAAAATCCGATATGATCCGCAATCTCCTGGCTGAAAATAGACCAGCAGTAAACAGTACCGATACTGCAGTGCAGCAGAAGAGCCGGAATCGCCGCTCTTGTCCACTTATTACTCAAACTATTCATTTTCGTAACCTCTTTTCCGCCTGTCATGTTCCTGCGTCTGACAAGACTTAATTTACCAATTTAGTACATTATACTATTTAACACTTTACCTTGGCAAGCATATTTAGTGGTTTCCTTATCGGAGAATCTCTTTTCTCAGAGCCGGCAGTTTTTTCATCAGCAGACTGATGGTTACATACTGTACCGGAATCATAATCAGACACTGAAATATTCTCGTAACAACTACGGCTCCAAATGTAGTTCCATATAATATGGAAAGCCAGTAGGTATTCACCACAAGCCCAAGTATCAGCTGGTCTGCAAGTACCGTCATGAGAATCCGCCCTGATGTCTGCTTTTTATAAAGCAGGAATCCATACAGCAGCCCTGTCAAAAGTGCAGTTACCGTAAATCCCGGGAAGAATGCTCCGCTTGGGAACAGCAGTGCCCCCAGAACATCCGAAATAACCGCTACTATAACGCTGAATGCCGGTCCGTAAAAATATGCAGCCACAAAGATTGCCACGAAGGCAAATCCAATTTTCAGGTTCCATGCATTGATGGACAGAAACCGTGACAGGATAATTTGCAGTGCAATGAGAACACTGGCAGTTACCAGCATTTTCGTATTCATCGTATTCATCTTTTTCATAAAAAAACTCCTTCCTGCCAACTTGCTACAGGAAGGAATTTTGCTTCATTCTTGCAGCAGCGGACGCAGGTACAGTACCGCGGTTTCCTTATTCGGTCCCCTTCGTCCGGCGGCAACATCCCATCCGCCGGCACTTAACGCACTGTCCTTACTCTGGCTTTAAGATATAATAAAATTGTTTATTTTGCAAAGTACTATAATGTACGTTTTGCCGCTTCAACTACATGGGAAACCAGCACACTGGTGGTTACAGTTCCCACGCCGCCCGGTACCGGTGTAATTGCACCAACCAGGGCTTCTGCTTCCTCAAACTTCACATCTCCGCAAAGCTTGCCCTTTTCTTCATTCCAGCCGATACCCACATCGACTACAACCTGACCTTCTCTTACGTATTCCGCTCCGATACTTTCCATCTGGCCGGCACAGACAATCAGAATATCTGCCTGGCGGGTGATTTCCGGCATGTTTACGGTCTTCGTATGACAGGTGGTTACCGTAGCGTTCTTATGCATCAGCATCATGGACGCAGGACGTCCCACTACCAGGGATCGGCCGATTACCGCGACCTTCTTTCCTGTGCAGTCAATTCCGTAGAAATCCAGGATTTCCATGGCTGCCTGTGCAGTACAAGGTGCAAAGCCAACTTTCGTATTGGTAAAAACGCCAGCCAGGGAACCGTCAGTACAGCCGTCCACGTCCTTTGCAGGGTTCAGCATCTGGCGTGCCTTTTCGCTGTCCAGCTGTTTTGGAAGAGGGCGGAACATGAGAATTCCGTGAACACTGTCATCTTCATTAAGTGCAGTCAGTGCTACATCAAAATCAGCCTGACACACATCTGCAGGAAGAACCACGTTCTTTACTTCTACGCCGACTGCCGCACAGCGCTTCATGGCACCGGTTTCATAGGACAGGTCGTCCGGTCTTTCTCCAACACGCAGGATTGCCAGGGTTGGAACCACGCCGTGTTCCTTCAGCATTGCCACTTCTGCTGTCATTTTTTCATTGAGGGCCGCCGTCACCGGCGCCCCTTTTAATATTTCAGCCATTTCACTACTCCTTATTGGAACGGGTTCAGAAATACGGCTGCGTCCCGTATTTCGCTGGGTTTGCATCCTTACAGCAAAGCTGAAGGATCGAAGCAAACCCTAGAAGAGACCGTGAATTACACCAAATTCGTCCTCGTCAATCTTTTCTGCTGCAGGTACCTTGGGCAGACCAGGCATGGTCATGATGTCACCGGTCAGTGCAACGATGAAGCCTTCACCTGCAGATACCTTCAGGTTTCTTACCTGATTGGTGAAGTTTCTAGGTGCACCCAGCTTCTTCTGATCATCGGAGAAGCTGTACTGTGTCTTCGCCATACAGATTGGCAGATTGGAGAAGCCCAGTTCTTCCAGCTGCTTGATCTGCTTTACAGCGTTTCCTACCAGCTGTACGCCGTCTGCACGGTAAATCTTGGTTGCAATGGCATTGAGTTTTTCCATGATGGTGGTGTCTGCTTCGTAGCAGAATTCGAATTCATTCGGTTCTTCGCACAGTCTTACCACTTCTTCAGCCAGAGCCTTGCCGCCTTCGCCGCCCTTGGCCCAAACTTCAGACAGAGCTACGTTTACACCCAGTTCTCTGCACTTGTCTTCTACCAGCTTCAGTTCTGCTTCAGTATCAGTTGGAAACGCATTGATTGCAACAACGCAAGGCAGCTTGAACACCTTGGTTACGTTTTCCACATGCTGCAGCAGGTTTGGCAGACCAGCTTCCAGAGCTTGCAGATTTTCATTGTTCAGGTCAGCCTTCGCTACGCCGCCGTGATGCTTCAGTGCACGTACAGTCGCAACGATAACTACTGCAGATGGCTGGATGCCAGCCATACGGCACTTGATATCCAGGAACTTTTCAGCACCCAGGTCGGCACCAAAACCAGCTTCAGTTACAGCGTATTCGCCCAGCTTCATAGCCATTCTGGTTGCAGTTACAGAGTTGCAGCCGTGAGCAATGTTTGCAAAAGGTCCGCCGTGGATGAACGCTGGAGTGCCTTCCAGAGTCTGCACCAGGTTTGGCTTCAGTGCATCCTTCAGCAGAGCAGCCATAGCACCCTGTGCCTTCAGCTGGCCGCAGGTAACAGGCTTGTCATCATATGTATAGGCAACGATAATACGTGCCAGTCTTTCCTTCAGGTCGATAATATCGCTTGCCAGACAGAGAACTGCCATAACTTCAGAAGCTACGGTGATATCGAAACCGTCTTCTCTAGGAGTTCCGTTTGGCTTGCCGCCCAGACCATCGATAATGTTACGCAGCTGTCTGTCATTCATATCTACAGCTCTCTTCCAGGTAATCTTACGAGGATCGATTCCCAGTTCATTACCCTGCTGGATATGGTTGTCCAGCATTGCTGCCAGCAGATTGTTTGCTGCACCGATTGCATGGAAGTCACCGGTAAAATGCAGGTTGATATCTTCCATTGGAACTACCTGTGCATAACCGCCGCCTGCAGCACCGCCCTTAACACCGAAAACAGGACCCAGGGATGGTTCACGGAGTGCAACCACGGACTTCTTTCCGATTTTGCGCAGACCGTCAGCCAGGCCTACAGTTGTAGTAGTCTTACCTTCACCGGCAGGAGTCGGATTGATTGCAGTTACCAGAATCAGCTTGGCATCCGGCTGATCTGCCTTATCTCTCAGCAGCGCATAGTCAACCTTAGCCTTATAGTTACCGTACTGTTCCAGATACTTGTCTTCCACACCTGCAGCAGCTGCAATTTCGGTAATTCTCTTCTTCTCACACTCCTGTGCAATTTCGATATCGGACTTGTAAGTCATCATTTTACCTCCTGATTTACATATCATAAATTCTTTTTCTTAGCACACAAAACACATGGCATGCTTTTTCAAGCACTCCACATTGATTTTATATTAATGCAAAATGGGTAAAATTTCAAGTACAGAGACGATTTTTATTCATCATTCTAACATTCTCCTGCCCCTTCATTGACAAAATCTGAACTGGTCGATAGAATAAAATAATTAAATCAAAGGAGGCTCCCATGACAGAAAAGAAAATCATCGGGCTGCTGACCATCGGTCAGTCCCCACGGCCCGATATGACAGCTGACCTGAATCCCATTTTCGAAGGAAAAGCAGAGTATATAGAGGCTGGTGCACTGGACGGTCTGACGAAAAATCAGGTGGAATCCATGAAGCCGGAACCAGGGGAACATTTTCTGGTAACCCGCCTTGCAGATGGTTCCATGGTTACCCTTGCCGCCCGGCATCTTTCAGACCTGATGCAGCAGCAAGTTTCCCGTCTGGAAGCTAAAGGAGCCTCTGCCCTGATGATTCTCTGCACGGAAGCCTTCCAGCCTTTTGACTGCAGCATACCAGTCATCTATCCCAACGATGTACTGAAAGTACTGGTGCCTATAGCTGCACCGGACGGGCATATTGGCGTGATTCTGCCGGAAGCCGGCCAAATGGAAGATTTTGCAGAGGTGTGGAAACAGGTGGTGCCTAATGTAACGGCAGCCCACGGTTCCCCATACGCAGGAGATGGCAGCCTGGAACACGCCGCAAAATCTTTTGCGCACACAGATGTGGGCTTAATCGTACTGGACTGTATGGGATACAGCAGCGGCCAGCAGGAGCTGGTTTCTGAACTTTCCGGCAAACCGGTCCTCCTTTCCCGTACCCTGGCTGCAAAAGTTCTGATGGAACTCATTTAACGAAAACTCATTCTCACGTTGAACGCATAATTTTACCTATATATACAAAAAAACTGACCGCTCCATGCGGTCAGTTTTTTTGAGAGTTTTCACTTATTTTGGTTGTTCTCAATCTGATAGTTTATGAACTTCTTTCAGATTAGTGCCATTATTTCACCTTGAAAGTTACGGTTTTCTCATTTCCGTTTACATCTGCTGCGGTTACCTTGTAGGTACCCTCACCCTCTGCCAGGATTCCATTTTCCAGAACATCTGACAGAGACGTTTTTACACGTTTGCCATTTACATAATATTTGATACTTTTCACAGCACAGTTATCGCTGAATGTTACCAGACAGTTCTTTTTATAGTAAGTCTGTTTTTTATTCATCTTACCTTCCATATGAATCTGCGGCTTTTTCGTATCTTTAATGGTAAAAGTCAATACGGATTTGTTTCCATAATTGTCATATGCACGGATATAATATGTGCCGTTTTTGTTGAAAACTTTCTCATTGCTGAGTTTCTTGTACTTACCATATTTTTCAGCAGACGGTTCTCTGAATTTATACTGTGCCTTCTGAACCCCGCTGGCATCTTTCACTGTGATTGTTCTGGCACTGTTGTAAGTCTTTTTGTTTTTTGCACCGCTGATAACCGGTCCTTCGGTTTCCTCTTCTGCAGGAACTGTGGACACAATGATTTCCTGAGAAGTTACCAGCTCATCACTGCCAAGGGAAAACACTGCACTCTTTTTGTCTTCAGACAGCTGACCATTGGTGAATACGATTTCTTCCGGCATGGAGACAGCTATTTGGGCCATGACAGCGGATTCATCCACCCACTCTTTCATAGACTCCACATCAGCTTCTGTCAGATCAGAATAAAAGGTAAAATGAATAAGATCCGGCGACACATATATGTCCTTATAGCCGC
>JAFYKS010000165.1 GCA_017537495.1 Bacillota bacterium
AGCCTTCAGAACTTCCAGAGCCTTTTCAGCCTGGTCTGCAGCCACTACGATGGACATACCCACACCCCTGTTGTAAGTGTTGTACATATCTCTTTCAGGAATGTTGCCGGTTTCCATCAGATACTTGAAGATAGGCAGAACCTTTACATCGTCCTTCTTGATCTTCGCAGAGAAACCATCTGGCAGGGATCTAGGAATGTTTTCGTAGAAACCACCGCCGGTAATGTGAGAGATTGCCTTTACTTCTACTGCTTCCAGCAGAGCCAGAACAGGCTTTACGTAAATCTTTGTTGGGGTCAGCAGAGTTTCACCCAGGGATGCACCGCCCAGAGCTTCCACAGGAGCCTTCAGGTCTGCGTTTTCCACGTCGAATACCTTACGAACCAGGGAGAAACCGTTGGAGTGAACACCGCTGGAAGGCAGAGCGATGATTACGTCGCCTTCTGCAACCTTGTTGTTGTCCAGGATCTTATCTTTATCAACTACGCCAACTGCGAAACCAGCCAGGTCATATTCATCTTCAGGATAGAAGCCAGGCATTTCTGCAGTTTCACCGCCGGTCAGGGATGCACCGGACTGTACGCAGCCTTCAGCAACACCAGCTACCAGCTGAGCGATCTTTTCAGGGAAGTTCTTGCCGCATGCGATGTAGTCCAGGAACAGTAATGGCTTCGCACCGCAGCAGATGATGTCGTTTACACACATTGCTACGCAGTCGATACCTACTGTATCATGCTTGTCCATCAGGAAGGCAATCTTCAGCTTGGTACCTACACCGTCAGTACCGCTCACCAGAACCGGCTTGGTAATGCCGGTCATGTCCAGTTCCACCAGACCGCCGAAGCCGCCGATGCCGGACAGTTCCTTACCGGTCAGGGTTCTTGCGATGTGTTCCTTCATCAGTTCCACTGCCTTGTAACCCGCGGTAATATCTACGCCTGCTGCCTTGTAGCTTTCACTCTGACTTTTCATTGTTCTATTTCCTCTCTTTCAAAAAATGCTTCATTATAAATTCGAATTAATTAACCGTTGTACTTTGCTTCGATTTCTGCGTTCTTAGCCAGAACCTTGTCAGAAGCTTTCTTTCTGTAAGCAACCAGCTTCTCAGCCAGTTCTTCATTTTCCACTGCCAGAATCTGCACCGCCAGCAGAGCTGCATTGGCTGCACCGTTGATTGCTACGGTTGCAACCGGCATGCCGCTTGGCATCTGTACAGTTGACAGCAGAGCATCCATACCATCCAGAACGGAGGACTTTACAGGGATACCGATAACCGGCAGGGTGGTGTTGGCTGCCATGGCACCTGCCAGGTGAGCCGCCATACCCGCTGCTGCGATGATAGCTGCCATGCCGTTAGCCTTGGCATTCTTTGCAAAATCTGCAGCTTCTGCTGGTGTTCTGTGTGCAGACAGTACGCGTACTTCGAAAGGTACACCGAACTCTTCCAGCACAGCAAACGCTTTTTCTACTACAGGAAGGTCACTGTCGCTTCCCATGATGATTCCGATTTTCTTCATCTCTTTCCTCCATTTTACTCACTTTAACAGGGGCCGGCCGCGGCTCCTGTAAGAAAAAAGGACAGTTCAATCCCTTGGTTATAGGTGAACTGCCCAGACGGTCGACTTTAATATAACCCGTGTTCCTCCGTGGTGCTCCACAATACTTCCGTCAGTCACGCCGGGCCTCGTATTTACATCTAAATGCGTATATACATTCATATTAAGATTATATTATAACAGCCCTTTTCAGTCAAGGAAAAGGGGTTGTAAAAAGAGCTGTTTTTTTCTCTGAGAATCAGTTCCCAAGCCTCCATTTCCGGCAGCAATCATCCCTCCGCCCATCACTTCACCCATTCGTTCACCCATTAATCGACCATTTGCACGGCATTTATACAAATTCCCGTCCATTTCGTCCCGGATGCCGCCGGTTCTGCAGTTTTCAAAAGGATTGATATTTCAACATTTCCTCACATTACGTCCCGTTTTTTCACAAAGTCTTCACAAACAGTCACATTTTGGCACTCTTTTTGCTACTGTATTATTATACATGCCGCATACAGATTTTGCCGGGACAGGCGCAGAAAGGCGGCAACAAAGTCAAAAAACTGACGAGGAGGTATGTACATTGATCCAGTTAATTAAAAACGTAAAAGTATTCCGCGACGGAGAATGGAAGCTGAGCGAAATTCTGGTCGCTGATAAGAAAATCGAAAAAATTGCTGATCACATCGACTGCTGTTTCGAAGACATGGTTGTTACAGATGGAAAAGGTATGACTGCCATTCCGGGCTACATCGACCAGCACGTTCACGTATGCGGCGGCGGCGGCGAAGGAAGCTTCATCACCCAGGTTCCGCCATTAAAGTTCAGTGAACCGGTCAAAGCCGGTGTAACCACACTGGTCGGCCTGCTGGGAACTGACGGCACCACCAGAAGCGTGAAGAATCTGGTAGCAAAGACCAAAGCACTGAAAGAATTCGGTCTCACAGCTTACTGTCTGACCGGCAACTATAATTACCCATCCCCTACCCTGACCGGTAGTGTGATGGATGATATCGTATTTGTAGACGAAATCATCGGTGTTAAAATCGCTATTGCAGACCACCGTTCCGCAAACATGACCACCGAGTCCCTGATTAAGCTGGCATCCGACGCACGTGTAGCAGGCATGCTTTCCGGCAAGCCTGGCATCGTACATCTGCATACCGGCAGCGGCAAGAACCCGCTGGACATCGTCTTTGACGCTCTGGACAATTCCGAAATTCCAATCGCAAACTTCCGTCCAACCCACCTGGCACCGAAGTACGAACATGCTCTTAAATTCGCAGAAAGAGGCGGTTATGTAGACTTCACCTGCGACCCTGATGACATGTACAACCGTGCAGGCCTGCTTTGCAGAGCGCTGGACGAAGTACCGGAAGGCATGATGACCATCAGTACCGACAGCAACGGAAGCCTGCCTGTATGGAATGAAAAGAACGAAATGGTCGGTATCACAGCAGCCAGCATCGGTGCACTCCATGCAACCATCAAGGCCATGGTGGAAATGCACAGCTGTCCGCTGGAAAAGGCAATCAAGCCGGTTACCGAAAACGTGGCGAAAGCCCTGAAACTGTATCCTGCCAAGGGCACCCTGGCATCCGGTTCCGATGCAGACATCGTACTGCTGGATGAAGAACTGAACATCAGCTCCGTATACGCTATGGGCAAATGCATGCTGAGGGACGGCGAAATGCAGGTACACGCAAACTTCGAATTCTAAGAAGTCTGCACTCTAAGTAATGTTAATAAAGCACCGCAAAAAAGAAAATGCACTCCGGTGCTTTAATATAAGAAAGGAGAAAATATTATGTCAAACAATGAAAAGGCTAAGAAGAAATTCCAGCTGCCTGACACATGGATCGTGGTATTCTGCATGGTTGTAATCGTTGCAATTTTATCATGGATTATTCCTCCAGGAACCTATCAGTACGAAACTGTAGAAATTAACGGTTCCATGCGTAACCTGGCTATCGAAGGTTCCTTCGAATATCTGGAAGAAGGCTCCGGTACACCTACCGGCTTCCTGGGCGTATTCTCTGCACTGTACAGAGGCTGCGTAAACACAGCAAGCACCATCTTCATGGTACTGACATGCTGTTCCACCTTCAGAATCATGGTACAGACCGGCGCATTCCACGCTGGTATCGGCGTACTGCTGAAGAAGCTGGGCAAATCCGGTCCTATCCTGATTATCATTATGATGATCATCTTCGGTCTGGGCGGTTCCGTTTTCGGTATGCTGTCTGAATTCTTCGGTTTCTATCCTCTGGTTGTAGGTCTGGCAATCGCAATGGGCTACGACGCAATGGTAGGTATGGCTATCCTGGCACTGGGCGCATACGTAGGTTTCGCTGCTGGTACTCTGAACCCTTATAACGTAATGATTTCCCAGGGTATCGCACAGGTTGAACTGTTCACAAACCTGTGGTACCGTTGGGTATGCTTCGCTGTAATGGTTGGTATCTGTATCATCTGGGTACTGTGGTACGGCGCAAAAGTTAAAAAGGATCCTTCCAAGTCCATCGTTTACGGCATCAAGAACATGCACTCCTTCTCCGATGGAGACATGGATCAGTACAAACTGGACAAGAAGACTATCCTGGTTCTGATCGACCTGCTGGTAGTTCTGTGTATCCTGGCAGTCGGCCTGCTGAAGTACGGCTGGGGCAACTCTCAGCTGTGCGGTCTGTTCATCGCAATGTCCATCTTCGCAGCAGTTGTATCCGGCTGGAGCGGAGACAAGTACGTAGCTGAATTCGTAGAAGGCGTTAAAGGCATGGCTTGGGGCGCACTGATCGCTGGTATCGCTGGTGGTATCATGGTAGTTATGAACGATGCTCTGATCATCGACACTATCATTCACTTCCTGGCTGAACTGCTGAAGAGCGCACCTAACCAGATTTCTGCTCAGCTGATGCTGCTGGTTCAGACTGCAATCAATCTGCCAATCTGTTCCTCCACAGGTCAGGCTGCAGTAACAATGCCTATCATGGCACCTCTGGGTGATGCTCTGAACATCTCCCGTGACGTTACTTGTCTGATTTACCAGCTGGCTGGTGGTCTGACTGACCTGATCTACCCAGTATCCAACATCGTAATCGTTTGCGGTCTGTGCGACATCAAGTACGAAACATGGTTAAAGTGGGTAATGCCTCTGGTTGGTATTCTGTTCGTAGCAGAAATGGCTCTGGTTTCCGTATTCTTAATGCTGGGTCTGTAATCCGCACAGGGATATCTGTAAACCACACAAAACTACATACACTGTAGAAAAACACTGAGAGGGTGCCCGGTGGGCACCCTCTTTTTTAAACGCTCCATTGCACAAAAGGAGGCTCCAATGAAATTAAACAAAGTTTATCTGCAGAATCCCGATTCTGTAACTCAATTACTTATGAAAGAAATGGACCGTTTTGGGATCAAAGGCACCAGCGTGGCTCTGATTCACGAAGGAGAAATCAGTTATCAGAAAGCTCTGGGTGTGAAAAATCCTGAAGGCGATCCAATAACCGAAGATACATTAAATGAATCCGCATCCCTGACAAAAACCGTATTCGGCACCATGGTCATGCGGATGGTACAGGAAGGAAAAATCGACCTGGACCAGCCAATCATGGAAGTTTTTAAAGGTCAGCCATGGTCCGAAGATCCACGTTTCCTGACCATTACACCGCGCCACTGCCTTTGCCACAGCTGCGGCATGCCAAACTGGCAGGCTAAACCAATCGATATCAACTTTGATCCCGGCAGCAAATTCAGCTACTCCGGTGAAGGTTATTTCCTGCTGCAGCACATGATTGAACAGGAAGAAGGCAAAGATCTGACTCAGCTGCTGAAAGAATATTTCCTGAAACCGCTGGCCATGGAACGTGCTACTGCTACCTGGACACCGGAAGTTTACGCCGCATTCTCCTGCGGCTACAACAAGGAAGGAGAAGTGGTGAAAATCCGCGACAGACGCCGCACTGAGGGCAACGCACCAGAGCCCTGCGCCGCATGGTCCCTTTACGGAAATGCCTTCGAAATGGTTAAGTTCCAGCTTCACATCATCAGAGACCACGGCGGGCTGAACGAAGAAACATTCGCAGAAATGTGCAGACCGCAGAACTGGGCCACCGATGAAATCCCATGGGGCCTGGGCTGGGGTCTTACAAAGAAAGACCCGGGCATTCTGTGGCACTGGGGCGACAACGAAGGTTTTGAAAATCTTTCTCTTCTGGATTGGAAGACCGGCGACGCACTGGTGATTTACACCAACAGCGACCGCGGTTCCGCTTTCTGGAACGCTGTAGCTTCCGAGCTGACGGACGCTCCGATGGAAGACATCGCCCCCTTCGTCAAGGTATCCGAATAGAAAATTATCACCTCCAGCAGGAATATAACACCAATCCCAAAAAGGAAAAAGTGGGGACCAGCCGCCTACGGCAGCTGGATCCCCACTTTTCCTTTACCCATGATAATCTTTCCTCTGCGCTCCAGATCCGCAAGACGTTTACGCAGCTGATATTCGGTGGTACACAGACCGATGGCCTGCGCCTCCTCCAGAAGCTGGCGCCGTCCCAGCAGAACACCTGTCTGAAGCAGCTTCTCAATCAGCTGAAGGAGTTCATCTTCTTCCCTGGCGTCGGCTGCAGCAGACGCCGGTTCCGGCAGTCCCGGAATATCCTTCACATCGAGTACATCTCCGGTACGAAGAGCATCCATATAAATAATCATATTTTTTAATTCACGTACATTTCCCGGCCAGTTCTGCTGTTTCATCCATGCCAGCAGCTGGGGAGTCATGGTCACATGCCCTCCGCTCTGCTGTTTCAGCAGCATGGATGCCAGATACGGAATATCCTCTCTGCGGTTCCGCAAAGGAGGTACATAAACATGTCCGATTTTCAGACGATAATACAGGTCCTCCCTGAAAAGTCCCTGCTGCACCTTTTCCAGAAGATTCTGGTTCGTCGCAGCGATAATACGCACGTCCACATAACGGATTTTGCCATCACCAATACGCATTACTTCCTTTTCCTGAAGTACACGAAGAAGGCCTACCTGCATTTTCAGAGAAATGTCCCCTATTTCATCCAGAAAGATGGTACCCCCGTGGGCCATTTCGAACACCCCTGCTTTACCTCCGCGGCGTGCTCCTGTAAACGCACCCTCTTCATATCCAAAGAGCTCACTTTCCATGAGAGAGTCATTGAGAGCACTGAAGTTAATAGCCAGATAAGGTTTGTCACTTCGCGCAGATGCCTGGTGAATGGCCGCAGCAAAGAGTTCCTTACCGGTACCGCTTTCCCCTTCAATCAGGATATTTAAGTCAGTTTGAGCCAGACGCAGTGCACGGTTCTTGGTTTCCGCCATCTGTTCCGACATGCCGAAAATGTCATCGAATGTATATTTTGAGTAGAATCCCTGCTGTACCAGTTCTCTGGCCAGCTTGCTGCTTTCCGTACGGATGGTATCTACACTTCGGAATGTGCAGACTTCACGGTCCTGATCCAGAGAAAACCGGGAAGCCATCATGGTCTTTCCGTTCCATTCCACCAGCAGCTCCTTATGTTCACCCGGTGCCGTCCTCAGCACCTGCAGAATCCGAGTTTCCTTAATCACAGAGGCAATCTTCCTGCCGGCCACATCTTCCGCTATCCCCAAAAGCTTCCGCAGATGACTGTTTAACATAATGATCCGCTCCGTATTCCGTCCGTAAACCATCATACCATCATCAATGGAGTCAATGAGCGACAGAAGATTCCGGTTAGCCTCATCCACCAGGCCCGCAGACCGATACATTCTCTGGGTTGTGGCAATAATCCGTTCCAGATACTTGTTCAGATAGTCTGCTACCACTTCCAGCGGCCATCCCAGGAGACTCCACACCTCCGCAATGGTTTCCACAGAAATAATTCGTGTCCCTATCTCATAAACCGGTCCGAATCCCTCAGGTACCAACTCCGGTTCCCCGACAGAAATGCAGCACTGAATTTCGTCCGCAGGAAGACTATCCACAGAAACCTCCGGACTGTATGGAATATAACGCCAGTTGGAAAAACCGATACTCTGCAGATCACCGATGGCGTCCTGCGCCGAAGCCAGTGAGTCATTGACCACCAGCACCGTCTTTTCACTTCCCAGGGATACCAGCATATTGATACAATCCACGTTAACGGTTCTTCTGGCGATGACAATCTGACTTTCTTCCCAGACCGCACCCATGTCCTTAACACGCTGCTCAAAAGATTCTCCTGTAAGCAGCAGTACTTTAGCCCGGATGACTTCCGGAATTCCCTCCTCAAAGGAATAACTGGCCAGGGTTGCCTCCTTCGGCAGGTACTGCTTCAGCTGCTTATTTACACTGTTTCTCGTCTGCCGGCTGCCGGAGACAGTGGCAATATCCACGATTCCTGTGTGCATCAACATCGTTCCGCCCTCTCTTCACAAAATCTTTCACCCATTATTCTACCATTCATCCATTAGACTTTCCACTGTTTTTTCACTCATTAAGATCACAGACCGCCATAAAACACGTACATAATATTCCAGATGCCCACTCCTGCCAGCCCAAGCTCCCGGACAATCTGCAGTCTTGCCCTCCAGCTTTCTTCATTCTCAAACCATACGATGTGCTGCCGCCCCGCCGGATCGGTGTATTCAAAGAAAGGCGCCATGGCCACGTCGTCCCACTGAATCGGCACGCCGTAATATTCTGCCCTGGCCTCTGCCTGATAATTGGTCAGTTTCTCCGCCCTGGATTCACCCTGCACAAAGGGCAGCGTCCAGTCGTACCCATAATTGTTCAGGCCCATCAAAATCTTCTCCGGCGGAATCTCCGTCACCGCATATTCCAGTACTCTCCGTACATTGACAATAGGCGATACAGGCTGCGGTTCCCCGTAGGTATAGC
>JAFYKS010000166.1 GCA_017537495.1 Bacillota bacterium
CTGTGGATGCCATGATGGCAAGGAGGGCATAGACCATCGCAGTTTTTTCGCTTCGGCCTGCTTCCAGTGCTTCTTCCAGGGCCGTAAGACCGATGGAGAAGGCTGTATCAAAACCGCTCAAAGCTTCCTTTCGGATGCCGCCTGTGCCGCAGGTTTCCCGGGCTTTCAGACCGTGGGTCCCCGATGCGGTATCTTCTTCCAGCAGTGCGGAAGCGATCTTTCTGCAGTTTTCCTGCAGTTCATCCAGATTGCCAAACCCCATGGCTGCCGCCCCGCAAAGTATGCCGATGCTGAAAACAGCCCCCTTATGGGTGTTGATGCCTTCTGTGGCCTCGTACATTCTTCGCTCTGCTTCCAGTCCCGCAGAGCGGAGCTTGGAAGCCAGGGCAGGGATGTTTTGCGGAGAAACTGCGCCGGCCTCTGCACACTGCAGAAAACTGTCATGAAGTGCGTGGGCACTTCTTTCGAAGAGGGCCAGGTCCATATCGGTATGAGCACCGTTATTGGCTTCATCCACCAGTCCGGGTTTCGGTGTGGCGTGAACTTCCATGAGCAGGGCAGAAACCGCTGCTTCAGCGATGGAAGCCGGAGAATAAGCGAAAGACGCGGAAGAGATAAACTCTCCCCGCGTCATATCTTTTAGAGTGAATTGACTCATGCAGTGAGATTACTTAGCCTGCATGCAAGCCAGGATTCTCTGCATTTCGTTGTAAACGATCATGATACCTTCGTCTACGCCCATACCTGGCTTAGCCAGAATCTGTACAGGCTGAGTAGCCATAGCTACGTTTACGCAAACCTGTGCGGAACGGTCAGTTTCGTTGCAAGTACCGCCCTGGTAAGCGCCGATACCCTTTTCCTTACAGTAGATAACTGCTTCAGCAGTGTTGTTGATACCACCCAGGTCAGGAGTCTTGATCTGTACCATGTGACCAGCCTTGTTGTCTGCGAAGTACTTGATGTCTTCCAGAGTGTTACACCATTCGTCAGCAACCAGTTCAACGTCGATGCCTCTTTCGTCAACCAGCTTAGTCAGTGCAGCCAGAGCCTGCATCTGAGCTTCTCTTTCTTCAGCGTCCATAGGACCTTCGATTCTCAGCTTGTAAGGCTTAGCAGCTTCAACCATTCTTTCCAGAGCGTTAGCCATAGCTTCGTAGTTGTTTACGCCGTATGCCATACCCATAGTGCCGTATACGTCGATGTGCAGAACTGGCTTGTAATCTTCGGATGGAGCCAGTTCCTGGATTCTTGCGGACAGCCACTTGATGTATTCAACCAGGATTTCACAATCCTTACCCAGCTTAGTTTCAACGTTGTTGATCAGAGCGTGAGGCAGAACGTCTGCAGCCTTCATGATCATCTTGTCAGCGTTGTCGTATCTGCTGTCACCGGACTGAGTGAAGATAGGAATTTCTCTGTATTCTGGAGTCAGACCGTATTCGTCAGCGATTACTTCGCACATCATCTTGTGGTTAGCCTTAGCTACAGCGTCCAGGATAGCCTGGGAAACACCGTAACGGATAGCAGTGTGCAGTCTGTTGCCTTCTACTTCGATTGCTTCCATGTTTGCGCACATTTCTCTGAAGGTAGTGATGTCCTTACCAACCAGAGTTGGAGCAACGTGTTCTTCGATTACTGGAATGAAGTCCTTTGCCAGGAACAGAGGGTCTCTGCCGCCTGCACCGGAGTACTGTACAGCTGCGCAGTCACCGTATGCAACCTGACCATCTTCCAGAACCAGCATTACGGAGATAGCTTCACCAGCCTGACGAACGGAAGTGAAACCAGCAGTTACAGGTTCGCCAACATATGCGGAACCGTTAGCCTTAGCGCCACCCTTGATTGCTCTCTGGTCATCGAAGAAGAAACCTGTTCTGCCCTTGGAGCAGATAACTTTTGTAATTTTCATTTTATTTTTTCCTCCATTTAAACCTGCCGGCTGCTGTACTCTCTAAGTCCTCGACCGAAGGTCTGCGGAAATCGTTCGTACAGCACAGGCAGGTATATATTCAGTTAATAATATGATAATTTAAAATCTAATTTGATGCATTGGTTGCGTGGAGGGCAGAGGAGCGATTCCACAGGCGCCTTTTGCGCCGAGGACAAGCGACGACTCCCTCACTCGCAATCAGTTATTACCAAGGACGGCCAACCAGTCTACCCTTGGAAATTGCGTATACGTCGTCGATTACCATCTGGAAGGAAGCCTGTCTCTTTTCAGCCTGAGCTCTTTCTTCGATCTTTGCACGGTTGAAGTCCTTCAGAGCCTTGGTCAGTGGCAGACCAGCTGGTTCCAGAATACGGATAGCACCGTTGTTGTCTCTTGCTGGCAGCATCTTGCCTGCGTTGAACTTGGAAGGTGCGAATGGGATATCGATAACGCCAGCCTGGAATGCTCTTACAACACCCTGAGCCAGGTCGCCGTTGCCCAGTTCGAAGCACTTGTCAACGATACATCTTGTTTCAGCAGAGATGATCATGATTTCTTCCAGAACCTGGGAAGTGTTGGACAGTTCCTGGTCACCCAGCATGTTGATGATCTGCTTAGTACAACGCAGACCTTCAGCGTTAGCTTCCTTAGTAGGTACGCCCATAGCTTCGTGAGGAGTCTTTACGATAACCTTAGTTGCCTTGGACAGAGCTGCGATAGTGGAACCCCAGGAAATTACGGAGAATGCCTTAGCTTCGTCCTGAGGGAAGCCACCCATCCACTGGTGCAGAACGGTAGTAACTTCTACATCGCTGTAACCATACTTGTGCAGGTATTCTTCAGTCAGGGATGCCAGGGATCTGATAGCAGCTACGTCCTGGATCAGGTTACCGCACTGACCGTAACCTACAGTTACGTTCTTAACACCCTGTTCAGCAGCCAGCAGAGATTCGATGATGGCTACGGAGTGGGAGATACAAGGCGGAACCAGAGTACCGGTCAGAGGGCCGTATGGTTCACGGTTGATGCTTACGCCAGCTTCTTCATAGATACCGGTCAGACGGTCGCAGTACTGCCAGTCACGGATGGTCTTTTCCAGCTGTACGTTCTTAGCGTAAGGGATATTGTAGGAGATACCGCCGCCTTCGGAGGAAGTGAAACCGCCAGCGTAGGAGATTTCAGTCAGCAGTCTTGCGTCTGGTGTACCGTGACGGATCTGAACAGGAGTGTTCAGTTCGTTGATGATATCGCGGCATGCGTCTACGCCGTGGTTAACAACAGGCAGACCGTTCAGCATGGATTTGCTTTCACGGGCAGATTCCTGAATACCAACTTCCGCTTCCTTGTATCTGTTCTGTCTTGTGTAGCTGTCGATGGTTGTTGGCA
>JAFYKS010000167.1 GCA_017537495.1 Bacillota bacterium
TTCATGTCCTCCATTTCCGCCTCAAAGACGATGGTGTTCATGGTTACATATATTTTCACGCCGCGAAGGTGGGCATAGTCCACCGCTTCCTTCAGCAGCTCATAGTCAAAATTCTCAGAATAGGCCCGGGCACCAAACTTCTGCATACCCAGGTAAATGGCATCGCAGCCACCTGCAATGGCCGCCTTCAGCGCCTCCATATTCCCAGCCGGAGCTAATAATTCAGTCATGTGTTTTACCTCCTGTAATTGCACATTTATCCAAAATAGATTATAGCACAAATTGCCGTAAATGGGTAGAAAAAAAGAGACAGCTGCAAAATATAGCTGTCTCTTAACATGATTAAAGATTCTTTTTCAGAATTCCGGTCAGCAGGATAATCAGATCCGGATCGGTTACACGGTCCACGTAGATTTCCTCCTCGCCGTCCTCTCCGTATTCGGTCTGTTCCTCCAGAATGGCAACCTTCTGCGTAATGACTTCTTTCTTGTCATCTACTCCCATGGCCAGAAAATATCTGCTGCCTTCATATTCCGTTTCACTTAATAATACATACTTTTCCTCATCCTCAAGATGGATGATGGTGTTGATACTCAGACTCATCTTATTCCTCCTGCCAGACGGATCATCACAGGACGGTGTTTTTTCAGCACTTCAAGCACCTGATCCGGATTGGCAATACCGTTTTCTGTCAGTTTCAGACACATACGGAATGCCCCGTTAAATCGTCCATAGTTGTCCTCAATGGTCCATACTTTCTGCACAGATTCGATAAAGGTTTCATCAAAATCACGGGGTCGGAAGTCGTGATTCCGGTCTTCCTCTGCCACATAGCTCAGAAAAACATGGTCTTTCAGTACTGGTTCCTCCTCCGCAATCAGAGTCCACGCTTTGGAGTTACCGTAAAAGTTTGAATACGTACCGCGTTCATACACCCGCGCTCCGTTTTCCAGCTTCAGAAGATACTTTTCTGTAGCACCATTCCATTCCAGTGCAGTACCTTCCAGAAACCCCACATAAAATCCTGCCAGACGGCCGTCTTTCAGAACCAGCTCCTGCCGTAGCGGTTCCCTGTAGATATGATAGGAATTGGAATAGCAGTATCCCATACCCGCATCCCGGTCATCATCTGCCCAGTCGGTCAGGTCAAAATCAATCGTATATTTCTTCCGGAGATTCTGGTACAGTTCCTCCAGTTCCGGCGGCAGTGCATCCATTTCCTGCCGAACTAATACATCATTTTCCATTATAAAGTAAAACATTGTTACCTGCCTTTCGTCTTAGCTGTAATCGTTTTTTACGCTTGTCTATACCCTAACAGAACAGGCCTGATACGATGTACATCAGCACCGTTTCTTCCGGTGTCTGATTATGGGATTCCAGTCCTTCCGGATAGTGAGAAAACTCATAAACCAGCTTATCCAGCATGTCATAGACTTCGCTTTGCTGTACTTCTGTTAAAGGCGGGAACTGGTATGCATCAATCTGCTCCCGGTACTTTTCCAGCAAAACCCCTCTGGTCAGTGTCTTCTTTTCTTTCACCAGTTCGGCTATCTCCCGGGTGGCATCAA